>NZ_KE386574.1:16831-17901 GCF_000427685.1 Haloplanus natans DSM 17983 | reverse complement strand
GCGGGTGTCCTCGCGGACACGGACGACGAGGAGCTCGTCGTCCTCGTCGCCGCCGCGATCGCGAACACGCGAGCCCTCGCTCGGGAGAATATAGCGGCCGCCGTCGGCGCGTGGGTCGTGGGTGTCGTCGACGCCCTGGAGGGCGTACTCGTCGCGCCACCCCGCCGAGGCGTCGCGGCGGGTTCGGGTGTAGGCGTCGGTTCGTGGTCGGTTCGTCGGTCGTTTGGTGTCGTGTCGTCGTTCGTGCATCGTTCGCACGGCCGCCGACGAAACCGGGCCGGACGAAAGGGCAAAACTACAATACCCTTCGGACGCTATCGTCCGGTACGGTTCCGCGCCCAGCGGCCGTAACCACTTCAGTCATCTCGACCGAGAGTCGCCCATCCCAAAGGCCAGGAACGTGGTGGTGCACGTCCCCGGCCGGGCGAGAGCTCGGTCGGGGGCTTTGCGTTCACGATGTACCGAGCGACGCGTCCGTCGATCGCTCGGTGGGGGTTCACCCCGTTATCGGCAAAAACGCTCCGCCGGTACAAAAAACCTCTCCCGTCGTCGCGGACCATACCGCCCCCCATGCCGACCATGTCGGCCCACATACCCGCCCATTTTGCGGTACGCAAACTGTATACTCACAACCTGGGGGCGTGACGATTTGACGTTTAGACAACCCCCAACTTTATCCAATTCGCCCGTTATAACTGTTATAACGCCATGTCACGGATGGTATCGGCTCAATTGGAAGGTAAGCGGCTGGAGCGATACGAGGACGCCGAGGAGGCGGAGGGCATGGGGAACAAGTCGGAATTCCTCCGCTCGGTCCTCGACGATGGACTCGACGCTCGCTCACAAACAACGTATCAGGCGGCGGGGCTCTCCGATCGCCTCGCGGCGCAACTGGAGGACGAGCGCGAGTTTTACGACGACGAGGCGGACATACTCCGCGAGGTCGTCGAGGACGGGCTCACGGCGCGGCGCGGCGACGCCCTCGACGCGATCGGCGCCGACGACGAGCTCCGCGCGGCGGTCGAGGACGCCCGCGAGGACGGCGAGCCCCTCGACGACACGGTCCGCCG
>NZ_KE386574.1:0-16731 GCF_000427685.1 Haloplanus natans DSM 17983 | reverse complement strand
CATTTCGACCTCGACCACCTCGCTGTCGTCGCCGGGTGGGGTATCGGCGCTCACCGTTCGTCCCTCCAGTTACTCCGCTCACGGCGACGTTTTCGCTGTCGCTCTACCCGGCGTTTCGCGCGCTCGGTCGCCGTCTCGCGGCCGTCGAGCCACGCGGCGACGAGGTCCTCGGCGTCGGGGTGGCCGTCGAACGCGCCGAGGACATGGGCGGCGCTGGGGTCGGGGTGGTCCTCGACGAATCGCTCGATACGGTCCGCCTCGGCGTCGAGGCGGTCAGCGACCACCCGGAGCGTGGGAGCGTCGTCGGTGTCGCTCATTCGCGATCGCCCTCCTCGGTGGGGTAAAGGACGCGCTCGCTTACGACCTCGGCGTGCTGGGTCGATTCGCGGGTGTTGAGTAGTATCTTAACAGCGCCCACGGGGACGCGAGCGCGGACGGCGACAATATCCCGGCCGTCGACCTCATCAATGTCGGCGGGTGGGCGAACGCCCCCGTCGAGGACGGTCACGCCCCCGACCGTCGCGCTGGGGTGGGCGAGGAGCCGGCGGCCGATACCCGCCTCCTCGGTGTAAATGCGGACGGCGTCCTCGTCTTTCGTGAACCGGAGCGTCGTCTCTTTTTCCTGGGGAGCGAGGTCGGGGTCCTCGCGGACGAGGTCGAGGAGCGCCTCGCGCTCGTCGTCGACGGCAAGGCTCACCGCCGATCACCTCCCCGGAGCGCCACGACAGCCGCGAGCGGGAGCGCGAGGACGACCGCGGCGAACGCGACCCCGAGGACGAGCGTCGCGACGGTGAGCGGGTCGCTGGGTCCCACCTCGGCGGTGTCGGCGGGGCTCATTGTCGGACCCCCCACCCGTGGGACGCGTCCGGCGGGAGCTCCTCGACGAGGACCTCCGCGGAGCCGCAGTTTGAACACCGGATGTCCGCCAGCGTGTCGCCGTGGCGGACCGGCTGGACGTCGACCTCGTCGTCGTCGTGGCACTCACAGAACACCGCGACAGCGTCGTCGGCACCGGTCCGCTCGGTGATTTGCTTGTACCGGTGTCCGAGGTACTTCTCCAGGTCCTCGCAGTCGTCGCAAAGACGCCGTTTGTCCGTTCCGGGACGGTTAATGTCGTAATACCCGGTCTCGTACTCCGCTGGGCCGACGCGGAGCCGTTTCGTGTCGCCCTCGTCGAGGTCCTCACCACACCGCTCACACACGGGACCGGTCTCCTCGACCGGCGGCGCGCCGACGTCGCCGTACTCTTGTAGCCGACTTTGGTCGTCGCTCACCGTCGTTCACCTCCCAGGTACTCGGCGGCGACGTTCGCGAGGCGGTCGGCGACCGGCCCGCCCTCGACGGCGCCGTCGGCGTCGATCATGTGCGTGGCGCCGAGTTTCTCGACGGCGAGGACCGCCGCCTCGGGGTCGTCGGGGTCGGCGACGACGGCGACGTCGCTCGTCTCCTCCAGGCGCTCCCGGAGCGCTCGCTGGGCGTCGGTGAGTCGGTCGGCGGGCGTCGTCTCGCTCGCCCCAGCGTCCTCGGTGTCGTCCTCCTCGACGAGGTCGCCGATACGCCGGAGCCGGCGCGGGGGAAACGCGTAGGTCGGACACTCGGCGGGAAGCTCCAGCGCCTCGGGCGGGCTCCAGTCGGGGTGCGCTCGCTCCAGGTCCTCGCGGAACGCGACGACGACGACCTCGCTGTCGGCGTCGTACGCGGGGTTATCCTCGGCGACGGTCACGTCCTCGCCGTCGTCGTCCCGGTACGCGACCCAGTCGTCGAGCGCCACCGGCGGGCGGTTGATGACGACCGCGGGGTTCGGGTCGGCGTCGTCCGCGTCCTCGACGAGAGCGCCGACCTCGTCGACGCCCTCGCCTCGCTGGGGCGTCGCCTCGGTGCCGGCGTCGGGGACGTCGCCGCCGATTGTGGCGCGGCTCATGGGCTCTCGCCCCCCGGGAGCCCGCCCTCGCTGTCGCCCGGCCACACGGTACGCACACAGCCGTCGGGCGCGACGACGAGGAGCGTGTCCGTGACACGGTCAAGATACGCGTCGCCGATCACGCCCGGGCGGTCGACCGCCTCGGCGCGGTCGAGAGCGGCGAGGACACACTCGCCCGGCCGGGGCTCGCGGGCGTCGACACGCTGGAGCCACCGCAGGCTCGCGTGGTGGGACACCGAACCGGCGGCGCTCACGCTCGCTCACCTCCAGGCTCCGCGAGGAGGGCGTCGACAATTGCGTCCTCGACGGCGAGCGCCGCACACTCGTACGCCGAAAACCACCACTCCCCCGCGTCGTCGGGCGACGTCGCGAACGGCGGTCCCCAGCGACTCGCCGTGAGCGCGACGGCGGCGTCGAGGGCTTTCGTTTCGCGTTCGCTCCCGCCGCCGAGCGGCGACGCGTATCCTCGACGGTCGTACTGATCGAGGGGCGTCGTCCCGGCGAATTCGTCGAGCGTCGGGCGCTCCGCGCTCACCGGCCGTCACCTCCCGAGATCGCGGCGAGGCGGTCGGCGGGGAACGAATAGGAGTTGATCGCGCCGAAGCTCACGGCGTCGCGGACGTCCTCGACGGTTCGCCACCCGTCGAGGTCCTCCAGCTCGTCGACGTAAACCGCCTCGACGACGGGGGCGTCGGGGTCGTAGTCGGGATTCGCGTCCGCGACGGTCGCGTCGAGCGCGTCGATACGGTGGTCGGCGGCGCGGGTGTCCTCGCGGACACGGACGACGAGGAGCTCGTCGTCCTCGTCGCCGCCGCGATCGCGAACACGCGAGCCCTCGCTCGGGAGAATATAGCGACCGCCGTCGGCGCGTGGTTCGTGGGTGTCCTCGACGCCCTGGAGGGCGTACTCGTCGCGCCACCCCGCCGAGGCGTCGCGGCGGGTGGTCTGCTGTCGTCGGGGGTCGTCGGCGTAAGCGTCTTTACGTCGGTCCGTCTCTTTTCGCGTGGGTTTTCGCATCTGTCTATTATTTCGGTAATGTATCTCGACGAGATACGACCCTACGTCGGACGGACTTATATGGGAGGAGCCCGTCAGAACACTTGACGAGCGTCGTCTCGTCGTTCAACTCAACTCCGACGCCACGCCCGCGGACCCCTACACCTGCCACAGTCCAGAGGTCCCCGGCGCGTGAGCGTCGGGGGCTTCGCGGTCTTACCCTAACCAGCGACGCGTGAAGCCTATCGGCGCCGCCTGATGGGTACGTGCTGTGTCGCTTCTTGAGTCATGTATCGGCGCGAACTAACTTAAACCTTCATGCCCCCGGTCTGTGTTATTCGCCACGTACGGGATTATTCCGGCGTGCGAAATGTTTGCTCCGGGGCAAAGAATTATTCAATTCCCGCTGTTAACGGGTGTTAACAGGCATGAGCGAACTAATCGCGGCTCGCGCGAAAGGCGAATTACTGGAGCGATACGAGGACGAAAAGGAACGCCTCGGCGAGGACGAAACCGAGAGCGAGCTGGTTCGCGACCTCCTCGACCGCGGGCTCCGCGACCGACGCGTCCCGCTCGTCGCCCGGCTCGACCTCCCGAACCGTGTCGGCGCCCGTATCGAGGACGAGCGGGAGCGCGGCGAATCCGAGGAGGAAGTCGTCCGCCGGTTCCTCCGCGAAGCGGTCGACGCGCGCGACGCCGACGCCCTCGACGCGATCGGCGCCGACGACGAGCTCCGCGCGGCGGTCGAGGACGCCCGCGAGGACGGCGAGCCCCTCGACGACACGGTCCGCCGACTCCTTCGCGACAGCGCCGAGGACGGCGACAGCGCGGCCGGGCGACAGCCGTCGACGGTCGTCCCCGCGACGCTCGCGGCGACGCTCGCGGTGAGCGTAACGCTCCTCGCGACCGGCGAGCGCGCTGTCGGCGTCCCGCTCGCGATCGCTTCGGCGGCCGGTGTCGCCACCTGGGGGCTCTCCCGCCTCGCTGGGTGGGGCGCCTGGGTCGGCGAGGCGGTCGGGGAGGTCCGGGACGCATACCGTGAAATCGGAGGGGTTCGCGGATTTTTTAGTTACGCCTGGGAGCGCTGGGAGGCGGACCACCCGATCGAGGAACCGACGACGGCCGTCGAACGTGTCGCGCGGCTCGACCTCTATTTCCCGGTGTTTGTATTGGTGTTTCTCGCCCTCGGTGGCGTCGCGTGGGGCGTCGTCGAGGCGGGGCTCCTCCCGATCCTCGGTCCGCCTGGGGCGCTCGCTCTCGTTGTGATACTCCTCCTCGCGGCGTACGCCGCTCCGGCGTCGATTTTCGTCGCGAGCCTTGCGCTCCTCGCCGTCTCCTCGTCGGACACAAATGCCACCGACGCCGCCGAGGTCAGCAAGTGAGCGCTGACAGCCGATACTCCTCCTAATTGTCGTCGCTGGGACCGTCGCGCGACACGATCGCCGAACATGATGTATTCACGGTTCGCGCGTTTCTAACTCATCATCGACAAGACCGGTCAACTATACACATATATCGCGGGCCTACGGCCCGCGAATATGTGTAGTAGTGTCGTCGGTCCCTCGTATCCCGCTGTCGTCGGGCGATTCGACGGTGTATTCTATGTCAAACCTGGGGCGAGCGGCCGGACCACCCGACTACGACCGGATAGGGACACGCCCGGATGGCCATGTTCCGGGCGCGTACCCAGGGGTTCCGGCGGCGTACGACTCAAGTCGCCGGCGGGCGAATCGGGAGGTATGCGACCGGAAGTACCCGAGGCGCTCGCCGGCGAGATCGACGACCGTGTCCGTTCGGAGGTCCGCGTCCCACCGGACCGGCTCACGTTCGCCGACCGGCTCGACATACTCGTCGAGGAGTACGACGAGCGACGGGGCGAGGCGGAGAGGCTCCGCGACCGCGTCGAGGAGCTGGAGGCGGCGGTCGAGGACCTCCGCGAAAAGAATCGAGAGCTCCAGGAATTCAATAACGGCGTATCCGTGAGCGGGTCGAATAACTGGTAAGCGCCGTTAACGATACGACAGCGCTAATCACCATACAGCGGCGACATACTGGAGTGTTAGTAACGGCGAGCGAGGGTATACATAGGCACTTACACGTATACAGTCTGGAGGAGGGGCCACTATCACGAGGCGGGGCGGCGAGCCCAGGGACGCCGTCGAGCGCTCGGCCAGACAGCGGCGTCGTGCTACTCAAAAACAACGATTCTGCCAAGAAATTAGCAGAGTCGCAAAGTTTTGCGGGACAGGGTGATGCCCGCGACAAAGCCGCCGAGAAGGTCAACGCCGGCGAGAAACGCGACGGCGACCCGGCGGTCAAGATCGACTACCCCGACCACCGCCACTCGGCCCGCCCGGTCGGCGGGCGTTCGACGCCGTCGAGGGCGCGGGCAGATTGTCAACGAGTACGAAGAGATGCTGGCCGTTGAACGCGAACGGGCAAAGGAGAGAAAAAAGCAGTCGGGAGAAAAATTCGGCAAAGGTTCTGGAAATGTTTCCACGACCTTTGAGGGCGCTAAAGCCCGCGACAAAGCCGCCGAGAAAGTCAACGCCGGCGAGCGGAACACAGAGAACACACACGGACACGACCGATTCGTATTAGCATAGGGAACACGCGAACCGACAGCATCGACTAACACCCTTTCGACACTAATCGACCGACCGCGGAGGCGTAAAGTGGTGTTAGTTACCAGCGGCGAGGGCTATACGTACGGCCAAACACACGCATAGTCGGCGAGGACCGCCGGACTAACACGCTGGAGGTGGGACGGCGGCGCTGTCGGCCGATTCATATTATTGGCGTGTGGCAACCGCTCCGAATCGCACGACGGCGACGAGAACCGAAAACGCGAAAGAGATTATTCATTACCCACCGGGCGGGCCTATAATAACGTCCAACCACACGCATACCGAGGAGAGCGAGGCGGATTCATATTCGCGCCGCCCCCCTCGTCGGTGTCGATCGCCGCCCGCTCCGCGCCACGGCCGCCGCCGAGGCGACCGGTGTCGGCCCGCCCGTCTCTCGCTCCCAGCCCTACATAGTACGTATGGACACCGACAGACGACACCGACGCCGGCGTCGAGCGGCGGGGGTTCCATCACGCTCACAGAATCGACAGACAGCGCGGAGTACGGTGGTGGAAGGAAGCACACGCGACAGTATATACGTACCAACGTACGCTATGTCGGGAAGATAGCTCACCGTTTCCACCTGTTAATAGAATTTAGGTATGAATTATTAACCACCGGCGGGCGTCGACGCGATCACGGCGGGAGCCTCACCGCTGGAGAATCCTATAGGAATTCATGTATGGATATTTCAGACGCTAAGTCGTCGCTATAAGTCGCCTACAGGAATTCCTATAGGCTATCCGTAGCGTGGTCGGCGACCGCCTCGCGGAGGGTGTCGACGTACTCCGGCGCCGCCTCGGCGAGCCCCAGCCGGAGCGCGAGGCGAAGGACCTCACTCCGCTCGACCGCCGCGTCGTCCTCGACGTCCCGACCGAGCGCCCCCCGGAGCGCGCGCCCGACAGCGTCGCGGTGGTCGGGGTGGTCGTCGAGCGCGGCGAGGAACGCGGCGAGGTCGCCGTCCCACACGCTCACGGTTTTCTGTCGCTCGCCGCTGTCGATCGCCGCGAGCTCCTCGCGTATCGACGCCTGGAGGTCGCGGCGGTCGTCCTCGCGCGGCGCCTCGTCGAGGCGGTCGCCGTGGGAGGTCTGTTGGCGGAGCGCGTCGAGCTCCGGGTCGCTGTCGTCGCTCATGCGTCGCCTCCCTGGAGGCGGTCGACGAGGACCTCGGCCGCCTGGAGGTATGCCGCCCGCGCCTCGCGGGCGGTTTTCGACGGCGAATCGAGGCGGAACACGGTTCGCCCCGCCTCGGTCGCGTTCCGTATATCCTGGGAGTACGGGACGAGGTCGGGCGCGATCGCCTCGGGGTACTCCTCGCGGAACGCGTCGAGGTACTCCTCGGCGAGCGTCGTCCGGGTGTCGACCTTATTCGGGAGGACGAGCGAGAGCTGTATCTCGACGTCGAAATTCGCCGCTATCTTCTGGAGGTCCCGGCGGAGCGCGTCCGCCTGTTCCGCCTCGAACGGTCCCATTTCGACGGGCGCGATTACGTGACGCGCCGCCCACAACCCGTTATAGCTCACGTTATTCGTGAGCCCCGGAAGGTCGAGGAGGACGACGTCGTACCCCAGCGGGTCGACGTACTCGTCGAGAAACGCCTCCAGCCGGGAATACCGGTCGCGAGCGTCGTCGACGGTCCCGAGGTCGGCGTCGAGCGTGTCGAGCCCAGGGTGAGCGGGGATAAGATCGACGCCCTCCTCGGTGTCGACGACGAGGTCGGCGACGGCGTCCTCGCCCAGTTTCTCGGCGATGGTTCCCCAGGCGTCGTCGAACACGGTCGAAATGTTCGGCCATGCCTCGTCGGCGTCGATCGCCTCCCGGTACGCCTCCCACACGCCGAAGTGTTTCGCGAGGTCGCCCTGTTTCCCCGCGAGGTCGAGGAGGAGGACCTCGTACCCCTCCCGCTGGAGCGCGACGCCCAGGTGGGCGACGGTCGTCGTTTTGCCGGTGCCGCCTTTGTCGAGGAACGCGGCGGCGCGTAGTGTCTCACTCATAGGCCTATAGTGATACCTACAGGATTCGCTATAGGCATAAAATCACGTCAGACACCCGGCTTACAACAGCCTATAGGAATACCTATAGTCGACACGGACGCCGCGGCGATTCGTATGTATTCGTCGAACGACCCCCAGTATAGCATACGCGAATAGGGGTTCTGCCGGGAGGTGACGAATACGGGACACGGCGACAGCGCACAGACCGACGCGAGACGGTCGCCCTCGCCCGGACAGCCGAGAATCGGGGCAAATCGAACGCACACAGACACGCACTCCCGTATAGTATATAACACGCGCTCCCCGCGCGGGCGGCCGCGGAGCGTTGCCAACTCGGTGAACTACGGCCGCGACGTTGCCCGAATCGAGCTGACAACAACAAAGGGAAGCATGGTCATGACTCGTCAAACACGCGGTGCCGCGGGCGCACGCGGAGGAGTCGGTGGTGGTGATGATTACGACCCTACCCATCACGCGAGACGCGGCCGGGCGCGGGGTCCCGGACCGTCGGGCGGTGTCGCCGCCTCCTGCCTATCGGCGACGCGATCGCTGTCGGGTGTCGCGAGCCCGGGCGAAAAAGAAAGAGGGAGGGCATATGAGCGATTTAATCTAAGGTAGCTAACGCGGAAAGCCACCGGAAAGGCGGTGTGCCGTCTTACTCCTCGCGCTCGACCTCGCCGGCCGCGGCGATCAACTCCTCGCCCAACTTCCGGGCGGCCGCCGGTGGGAGAAACGCCGTCGTCGACACGCCGCGCCGTGGGCGATCGCCCTCGCCGAGGAGCTGGAGTTTTGCCCTCCCCTCGTACGGGAGCGGCTCGACGGACACGTCGAGCTCCATCGGGTCGGTGGTCGTCGACGCGATCCCGAAGGTCGCGGGGGCGTCGTCGTTGCTGTCGTGAGGGCTTTCACCCTCGGCGGTGTGTTCTTGCATGGGTCTTAACCGGCCCACCTCGTCGGGCGTCCTCGCGCCCGGCGACCTTCTAACGGCCGGCTCGGTGGGTAGTAGATACGTATACCGCCGTTCACTTAGTAGTGTGTGACTCTTTCAGGGGAGTATTGGATTCATTATACAGAGTCCAAAACTCAAGTACCTACATCCCGTTTTCGTATATAAAGAGGCTCCAGCGACATGGCTCCAAATGAGAATTCCCAAATTCAAGCGAGCGTGTGGCTCAAACCCGACCAAGTCGACGCGCTCCGAACCGCGGTGTATCAGACACGCCCCGACTATCTTCAGGAACGCGACGACGCGATAATCGCGCTCATGTACGACACCGGCGTCCGTGTCGGCGAGCTCGTCGCGATCGACGTCGACCACCTCCGGGAGGAGAACACGACGCTGTACCTCCCCGGTCATATCCAGAAGGATTACCCGACGGACAACTCCCCAGGCGCCGCCCGGATCGGGCTCGCGAGCGACACGACGCGAACGCTCACCTCGTACCTCGCGCGACGGTGGAAAGATACGCCCGCCCTATTCCCCTCGCGGTCGAGCGACCGGATTACGACCGAGGGCGTTCGACAAATGTTTCGCCGTGTCGCCGAGGCGGCCGACGTCGAGCCGTTCCGTCGCGACGGCTCTCGGGGGGACCCCAGCGACGTTACTCCCCACGCGCTCCGCCACTCGGTCGCATACCGGATGATGAACGTCGAGGACGGAAATACGCTGTACGACGTCCGGTCGCGGCTCCGCCACCGCTCGATTCAAACCACCGAACGGGTGTACGACCACCTTATCGAGGTGTAAACCTGGGGCGAAAGGGAGGCGGCTCTAAGTAGCGCCCTCGCGTCCGCTGTGGGTATGGTCGAGAATCCGTTTTCGTGTGAGGAGTGTAGCGACCGCGACGCCGTGTTTTGGGTGTACGAACGGTACGAGGCGGACGACGGTGTCGGCGCCGTCGAGGCGGAGGTCCCTCTTTGCCGGGAGTGTATCGAGGGGGTAGGACCGGATAAATTGGAGAACGCATACGCCAATTACGAATTCCGAATCGAGCCCGTCGCCGAGGCGTTCGGTATGTCGACGCTATAGCGAGGTTATGGAACCCAGTCGTCGAGGAATTCTTGGCACCCCCGGAACGACTCTCGCGACGGATAGGCGTCGACGAGGGTGTCGACACCGGTCGCCATTTCGACCGCCGTATGGTCGTGGCGCGCGACGAGAATCGTTCCCTCGTGCTCGTCGGGCGAGAGCGCGCTAAAATCCGAATAGTCCTTGGTGACGACGACGAGCTCGTGCTCCCGAGCGTACGGGAGGACATCGGTGTAATCGGCGACGCCTGGAGCGAGGACGTCGACGACGAGCTCGGCGTGATAGCCGCGACGAGCGAGCTCCTCGGCGACCGATCGCCCGACGTTTTCGTCGAGGAGAAACCCCCACTCCGAGCCGCCCATTTACGGCGGGGCGACGCCGTCCGGGCGGGTCGTTGCGACCTCGCGCCGGAGCGCGGCCGTCTCTCGCTCGCGACGCTCGCGGACGGCCTCCAGCTCCTCGGTGTGGGTATGGTAGTACGCGAGCGCCTGATAGACCGCCGCGACGTCGAGGTCGTAGTCCTCGGCGACCGCCTGGGGCGTGTCGCCGACCTCCTCGACGCGATCGCGGAGCTGGAGAACCGAGATACGACGCCCGTCGACGTGTGGCTCGTCGAGGAGCTCCTCCGCGACACCGGCGGTTTGCGTCACCATGCTATACTCACATACACGCCCCGAGGAGTATAATCTTCGGGGGTATTCGGTGGGGGTTGGTCGGCCAATTTTAATAATTGGTCGAGGGGTTGGTCGGCCAACTTCTACAATTGGCCGAGAATTGGCCGACCAATTTCTGTAATTGGTCGAGCTCCAGCGCCGCCACCCCGTCTATAGGTTGTTACGCGGTGTAGGGCAATTAGCGCAGTAATACCTCCCCCGGTATAATGTGTGATTGTCCGTCATTTCTCCGCATTTGAAACACGCCCGCCACGGGTTACAACCTGCGTGGAAAGCGTCTCCGTCCGGGGAATATGTAGCGTTAGGTTTCTCTACAGGTTCACGGCATTTTGCACACTCTACTGTTTCTGCGTCCTCGCTGTCTGGTTTCATATTGATTTAGTATCTGGTTGGGGGTCCGTGTATCTATGCCGCCGGCTATTCGCCTCCGCGTCCTCCGCCGCTATCGCCGCCGCTACCCTGGGGGTTCGACCCCGTCGGCCACCGCGCCGGCGGTGTCACCCGCCGGGATTACCGGTGTCGAGGGTGGCACGACGCCGGTGTCGTCCCTCTCGTCGCGGCCGAAAGCGAAATTCCACGTATGTAATGTCTCATTACCCGGAATTTCGTTTTCGCCGCCGGCCACCTCCCCTTCCAGGTCGGGGAGGTCGACCTCGGCGAGCCCAGGGTCCTCCTCGAGCTCGTACTCCCCAGCGCGCCCGGCGTGGGGGTCGGTGAGCGCGCGGAGGTATCCGCTGTCGCGTAGGTCGGCGAGGACGTTTTGAACTTGCCGAATCCCGACGGCGCGGTCGTCGTCGGCGATCGTGTCGGCGACCTCGCGAGCGGTAAATGGACCGTCGCGGAATTCGGCGGCCGCCTCGACGACGGCGAGGGTCCCCCTGGAGTGAGCCGAGACGACAGCGCCCTCGTCGACGACGGGGAGGTCCTCGCGAAGGGCGGAGGTGTGGGCAAAGACGAGCGTGTCCTCGTCGTTCCGCCCGGCGCGGAGCGCCGCCTGCATGGTGTGGTCCTCCCGCATATGTCGGAGGTACGCGTTCGCGACGTCACTCCCGTAATCGAGCCCCGCGCCGTAAGTATCGCCGCGGCCGGCGTCCTCGCCGGCGACGAGCCCCCATTTCTCGGGGACGACGTCGCTGTAATGCTGGGAGCCGAGAATCACGGCGACTTGGTGCTCGCCCAGCGCGTCGGAGCCTTTCATCCCCTCGTAGTTGACGACCTCGCCGGCGTGGGCGCCGAGCTCCTCCTCCAGGTGATCCACGACTTTGAGCGTCGAGATTACCGCCGGGCCCTTGTCGTCGACGGCGCCGTCGGCGTCGCCGGTGTATTCCTCGGCGACCGCCTCGACGAGCGCGAGGTCCTCCTGGAAATTCTTTCCCTCGGGCGAGGAGTGATACGACAGCGGAGTGTCAGACGTTTGAATCACGCGGAGATTCACCGCCTCGCGGAGGAACCGCCGACGCTGGGCGTCGGTGTCGTGAATGTCTCGCCGCTGGACGTCGCGCCCGATCGCGTGGCGCCACAATTCGGGGCGCCCCGTCGCGTCGAGCCCGAGGACGGGGCATTTCTCGCCTTTCGCGTCGGTGAACGCGGGCGGATCGACGACGAGAGCGCCGTGGTGGTTCTTGTCGACGACGACCGTCGCGCCGTTTTTTTCCAGGCGCTTGAACACGCCGCCCTCCGCCTCGGTGTCGAACGAAAACGTCGCCTCGCGAACCTCGCGAACGTGGTCGTCGTCGACGTCCGCGATCGCGCCGGCGAGGAGCGCCCAGGCGTCGGGGTGGGCGTACCCGTCGCTCGCGAACAGCGCGAGCTCACGACACCCGTCGCGTCCGCCGCGGAGGGCGGTCGTCGCGGCGTCGAGAACTCCCTCGGGAGCGTCGCCCGCGACGGCGGCGACGGCGGCGTCGAGGAGGTCGCGAAGATCGCCACCAACGGGGAGCGCGTCGAGACGCTCCTCGACGGCCGCGAGGAGCCCGCCCTCGCCGGTGTCGACGGCGTCGACCCCGCGGGACTCGGACTCGTAACTTCCGGAAACACTTCCGGAAGTTACGACCCCGCGGGTGAGCGCCTGGAGGAGGTCCTCCAGGTCGTCGGCGAGGGCGTACAACTCCCCGTATCCGTCGCGGCCGTCGGCATACGCGGCGTCGGCGTCGGCTCCGATTCGGTCGGCGGCCGTCCCCAGGTCGTCGACGACGCCGTCGAGCGCCCCGCCGTCCTCGGGGTCGGCGTCGGCGAGCGTGGCGAGCGCCGCCCGGAGCCGGCTCACGTTTGCGGACGTGTGTTCGCGAACCGCCTCGACACGGTCCTCGTCGAGAATCTCGGCGGCGCCGCTCGACGCCTCGGCGACATCCCCCGCGGCCGCGAGCGCCTCGATAGCGTCGGCGGCGACACCGTACTCCTCGCCGGCGCCGTCGAGCCATAGGTCGACCCACGTATCGGTGTCGAGCCCAGCGTCGAGGAGGTCCTCGCGCGAATCGACGCCGGTGAGCGCCTCGGAGAGCCATACCGCATGATCCATGAACCGCTCGCCGTACTCCGAGAAATACGCGTCCTCGGGGAATTCGTCGATTGCGACGGCGCGGGCGCTCTCGACGCGATCGCCGCCGTTGTCGCGGGAGAAATGCGTCGTCGCGCTGTCGACGTGTGCGTGTTCGGGGGAACCGACGAGGAGGTCGGTCGGGTTATCGGGGTCGCGGACGCGGTCCCACCCGCGAGAGTATCGACACTCTCCGCTGTCGTGGTGGCACGGGGTAGATTCACCAAACAGCGCCTCGTCGCGTCGGTGAATCTCCGCGGGGGTATGGCCGAGCGCCCGGGCGATTAACACCCTGATACGCCATGCGTCGCCGTGTTCGCCCTCGGCGGTCGGACACGTCGCCCGCTGGAGGTCGACCTCGTCGTCCTCGTCCGCCGCGTCGTCCGCGCCGTCCTCGTCGTCGAGATACGGCTCGACATGGTCGAGGAGCGCCTCGCCGTCGCGGAGGAGCTCACGCCCCTGTTCGCGAACAGCGGCCACGCCGACGATTACCGCCTCCTCCGGGAGCGTATTCTCGGCGAGAATCGGGAGGTGAAGGACCGACGGCTCCGCGTCGGGGTGGTGGTTCTCGTCCTCGCGAATCTCGTCGGCGTATGCCTCCGCCTGGGCTTTCAGCTCGTTACGCCGTGTCAGGTACACGCCGGGGTGGTCGTCACTCGTCGCGGTGAACCCGTACGTTTTGCCGGTCCCAGGGAGCGAGGTAACGACTTGGGCGTGGCCGCGAACGCCGACGGCGTCGCGAATGAGTGCCTCGGTTCGTTCCCGCGCCTCGTCGAGCGTCTCGCTGGGGGCGTGTGCGCTCGCCTCGTCGTCGAGAATCCGAACCGACGGCGGGAGGACGGCGACGTGTTCAAAGACGGTCGCGCGCCACTTCGGGAGGGGGGCGCCGTACTCCTCCCGGAGGACGCGATACGCCTGTTTGAACGCCTCGCCGCGGGGGTACTCGGGTTCGGCGTCGATAAGCCCCTCCTCCAGCGCGGCGAGTTGAATCGGCGAGAAAGACACCTCATGCTCGACACACCAGAATCCGGCGCCGTACCCGGCGAGAATCCGCTCGCCGCTCTCGCTGTCCTCCCACGTCGGGTTTAGCTTCGCGATCGCCGCCCCGCTGGGGTCGTCGACCGTGACCTCGGAGCGACACCCGTCGAGGATGTGGTCCGGTCGGACGCGGTCGAGCGCCGCGAGGACGAGGTCGTCGCGCTCCTCCAGCGTCGTGTTATCGAGGTACTTCGGAAGGGGAGCGCCGTATCGGTCGCGAGCGCGATAGTACGCCTCGGTATATCGCCCGTCGCTGGGGAAGTCGCTGGGCGACTCAATCCACCCCTCGGCGAGGGCGACGGCGATCGCGACGTCGTCGACGTCGTCGCGCTCCAGCTCGGGGAGCTCCGCGTCCGCGTCGAGGTCGCTCGGTTCGACGGCGGCGGCCGCGGCGAGGGCGTTCGCGGGTTCGACGACGACGTCGAGGTCGAGGAGGTCGCGGCGGTACTCCTCGTCGTCCTCGTCGTCGGTGGGCTCCCGGCCGGTGTCGAGCCCAGCATCCTCGACAGCGTCGATCGCCTCGGCGTACGCGCCGGGTGGGAACGCTCGGTACGTGTCGCCGTCGTGGGCGTCGACGTCCTCGACGACCTCGCCCGTCTCGCTGTCGCGGTCGACGAGGTCGTCCTCGTCGACGACACCGAGCGCGATCGCCGCGGCTCGGAGCGCCCAGTATGGCATTTCGTCGCTGTCGGGATTCGCGCGCGCGTCGGGCGTCCAAACCGGAATCTCATACCCGAGCTCCCGGAGGTACTGAACGCCACGCGCCCAGTCGCCGCCGTCGGCAATTTTCCCGACGGGCCATCCCTCGCGGTCGATAAGCGCCATTTCGACAGCGGTCCCGTGGTCGCCGCTGTCGGTGTCATTGAAAATTCCCTTTTCGAGGTCGACGTACGTCGCGTTCCCGGAGTTGTAACTCCCCGCCCAAGTCGGGACAATCGCCTTTTTGTCGCTCCCGGAGCGGTCGGTAAGGTCGCGTTCCTTCTCGGTCCATTTGTCGACAATCGTCTCGTCGGCGACGCTCTCAATATCGAGCGCCTCGATCGCGTCCTCGACGTCGCCAATATCGGGCGTAATCTCGTATTCGGTGAGATCGAGGTCGCGGTCGGCGGTTTTCTCCCGGTGTCGCTGGAGTTTTTCGCGACGGCGTTCCGCCTCCCGCTCGTCCTCGACGAACGCGTCGATTCGGTCCCGCCACCCGCCGGGGTCGTCGGCGCCGTCGAATAGGTGTTCGACGAGCGTCGCGACGCGATCGGTGTGTTCGCGAGCGGTGAATTCCTCCGCCCAGCGTTCGCCCTCGTCGACGAGGTCGTCGGTAACGTCCTCGCGGGGGGTAATCGAGTATTCGACGTCGTCGACGTCGATCGGCGTAACGACGGCGTCGTGGTCCTTGTGAATCGACAGCGGCGCCTTGTATTTCCGATTGTGATTATTCGCCCAGTCGGGGTCGATTACCTCCGCGGCGCCGTCGACGCGTTCCTCGACGCGTTCCTGGGCGTCTTTGAGCCACTCATTCGAGCGGTCGATTAGCTCCCGGAGGACGGCGCCGACCCAGTCGTCGCCGTACTCCTCGCGGACGTACTCGGCGATCGGGAGCGTCGTCTCGGGCGCGGTAAACAGGTACGCCCCGCCGACGCTGTCGAGCCCGTACACGGCGTCGAGCCCGCCGACGAGCGTCGCGAATTCCTCGGCGTACGCCTCCAGCGCCGCCTCGGCGGTCGCGCGGGTGTCGTCGTCGAGGTCGCCCCGCTCACCTTTCAGCTCGTCGTCGAGGTCTATATCGCCCCACACGGACACCGCGCGGAGGTCCTCCGGGAGTGGCGTCGGGCTCTCGCCGTCGCGGTACTCGTATTCACCGTTCGCGAGCCGCGCCGACCGCCACCGCCGGAACGCGCTCGGTGATTTGTAGGTCGTGAGCCCGTAGATACTCCGGTCGACACGCCCGAGGACGGTATCGAGGTCCTTCGCGAACGCCGCGGGACGTCGTCGCTTATTATACCCCTCCTCCAGCGCGTCGACGTCGAGCTCGTCCTTTGTGATATACCACCCGGCGAGGTCGTCAAGTCCCATAGTGGGGTATTCCCCGACCTTCGCGAGGCGCTCGTACACGGACCGAACGCGCTCGTAATGGGCGGCGATCTTCTCGTCCGGGATTGAAACGTGATACTCGTCGTCGTCGGGTTCCTCGGCCGTTTCTCCCGTCTCTCCCCCGGGGTTCGCGTCCTCGGTACCCGGTTCCTCGGGGTTCCTATTCGCCGAATTCGACGGTTCCGCCGGTTCGCGGCCCTCGGCGAGGCGGACGAGGTCGTCGTCGAGCTCGCCGACACGCTCCAGCTCGTCGGCGTCGCGGAGTGCGCGGCGAGCCTCGCGCTCGCTGTAGCCGTTCGCCTTCGCCTGTTCGACGAGCTCGTCGATCGGAACCGGCTCGTCGTCGAGACCGAGGTATCCGCGGGTTTCCCACACGAGACCGCTCCAGTCGGGGCTCATTCGGTCTCGCCCTCCCCCTGATACCGACGACCTTTCCTTTCCAAGGACACCACACGCCCAGCGGCGATTTGCGCCCCACCGCTATCGAATTCGGCGTGTATATCGGCACCTGAATCAAATGCCGCCTGGAGATTTTCATTTTCCGCCGGGTCGATATAGACCGCCATTTCGACCTCGACCACCTCGCTGTCGTCGCCGGGTGGGGTATCGGCGCTCACCGTTCGTCCCTCCAGTTACTCCGCTCACGGCGACGTTTTCGCAGTCGCTCTACCCGGCGTTTCGCGCGCTCGGCCGCCGATTCGCGGGCGTCGAGCCACGCGGCGACGAGGTCCTCGTCGTCGGGGTGGCCGTCGAACGCGCCGAGGACATGGGCGGCGCTGGGGTCGGGGTGGTCCTCGACGAATCGCTCGATACGGTCCGCCTCGGCGTCGA
>NZ_KE386573.1:900000-1100837 GCF_000427685.1 Haloplanus natans DSM 17983 | reverse complement strand
TAGAAACTAAGCCGCCGACTTACAGGGCGATTCTCGGAATTTTGTCCCTGCTACGTCGGAACTCTACGAGCGAGTGTCGGCACCATTTAGATTCGATCCGTGGGACAATTGACCCATCCAACTGTTCACGGTGCTGGTGCGGTTCGAATAGTCGGTCGGCGCGGGTTTTCTGTGAAAGCCTTGACTGTCCCGATTTTATTTAGCCCATCTTGTCGAGAGCATCCCTCCGCTGTTCGGTCGAAACCCCGTCGTATTGCATAGTCGTTCTCGGGGAGTTGTGTCTGAGTTGGGATTGTGCCGCTTTCAGGTCACGGTGTTCTGTCATATACGTGCCAACAGAATGACGAAGCGAATACCAACTCATTTTGCGGTGTTCGTAGGGAATACCCGCCTCGTCGCACAACTTGTGAAGCAGGTAGCGAAGACTTTGACTGCTGTACTCGTTCCCCTCTCGGGTGAGCCACAGCGCGTCGGTGTCGTCGTACTTCGGGTAGTTCTCTCGCTCTTTGATCCAATTGGCAAGCCAGCGGGCCGTGCGGGAAGTGAGTGCGGGTTTCCAATTGTTCTCGTTCTTAGTGGATTCCTCTCGGGGGATACGTAATTGCTCATTCCGAACGTCGACCCATTCGACCGTAGCGCGGGCGACCTCTTTGGGTCGTAGGCCAGCGTCAAGACTGACCCCTGCAAGCGAGGGTACTTTCCATCCGTTCGATTCTGCGAAGTCTCTCGGCGTCACCTCGGATTTGGGTTTCCCGATTACTTGGGCGAGGTATGCTTTCCACTTGTCGCGCTCCTCGGGATCAAGAGTCTTGTAGTGTGGCGTCTCGCCGTATTCAAGGGCGGCTTCTCTGATCTTGGGCCGTTCGTCGGCGGTGAGATAGTCGGCGGGCTTGGTAATCGTCTTCGGTCCGGGGTAGGGCTTGGAGGGCGACCACTCTTCGCCGCCCCGCTCGTGGTGTCGCCATTTGAAGTACCGTTTAACGGCTATTTCCGTGGTCTTCCCGTGAGATTTGCTCGCCTGTTGTTCGTAGGCGAGATGGTCCATATACATCTCCGCGTGGTCGTGGGTAATGTTGAGCGTATAGCTCCCTTCCTGTTCCCACACGTAGCGGAACCAGTAGTCGATTCGATGGGCGGTGTTGGAGACGACACCTTCGGCGTACCCGTTTTCTCCTCGAACCTCGGGAGTCTTCCCTTCGCGGTCAAGCCAGTTGATGAACTCAAGTCGGAATTGCTCGTAGTCGTCTAACTGCTTATCGCCTAATATCTGGCGAGTAGGCCGGGTTAGGACAGGGTATTGGTCTTTAAGTTGTTCGGTACGGTCGGTCGTATTGCCTTCGGACATAGTTGGGATTCCATTCGTGGAACCCCCGTAGAAGGGCGCGTGAGGTTTCGAGTCCGGTGTTTGCCGATTCTCGCGCCGGCGGCGCGACGTGAGAGGGCAATATGATTGGCCGGACTACACTATCGGAGCGCCCTCGTCGCATTAGGACGGAAGGGATAGCGATATTTAAACGCAACTATCTCGGTCGTCCGTGGGACGGGTGCACGCGGTCGTCGGTGGCTATGGTATGAAGGGCCTCCGGCCCGTCGACCCGGACGATCATGAGTCTCGACGACAGCGCGACCCTCGTCACGGGCGCGAGTTCCGGCATCGGTGAAGCGACGGCACACGAGTTCGCGAGTCGGGGAGCACGCGTCGCCCTCGCGGCGCGGAGCGAGGACCGACTGGCCGCCATCGCGGCCGACCTCGAAGCGCAGTACGGTACGGAGACGCTGGTGGTACCGACGGACGTGCGCGACGAGGCGGCGGTCGAGGACCTCGTGGCCACCACGGTCGACGCGTTCGGCGGCCTCGATGTCCTCGTCAACAACGCCGGCCTGGGTCGCGGCGGTGACGTGGCCGACCTCTCGACCGAGGACTACCGGGCGATGATGGACACGAACGTCGACGGCGTCTTCTTCGCGACGCGGGCGGCACTACCCCACCTGGAAGCCTCGGACGGGAACCTGATCTTCGTCGGAAGTTTCGCGGGCCAGTACCCCCGGCCGGGCAATCCGGTTTACGCGGCGACCAAGTGGTGGGTCCGTGGCTTCGCCCACAGCGTCGAGGGCCAGTCCGGCCCCGAAGGGGTCGGCGTCACCGTCGTCAACCCGACGGAAGTGCGGACGGAGTTCGGGGGGTCGGACGGCGACTCCTTCGCCGAGCGATTCGAACCGGGGGAGGTGAGCGAACCGGAAGAGATTGCGGACGCCATCGGCTTCGCGGCCGCGCAGGATCACTCGACCGTCCACGAGATCGATGTCTACCGCCGCGACAAGTTCGAGGGATGGTAATCAGACGGGTTGCGGTACGTCAGTACCGGCGGTTCGCCGGGACAGGTCGGTGACCCACCGGGATACAGTCACAGCGATTCGTATCAGTCGACCGACTCGACGCCGGCGCCGGCGGCGACCCGCTTGAGCCGTTGCACCTCGCGCATCGCCGCCACCTTCGTCCCGTGGGTGCGGTCGCTCGTCGCGAGGACGGTGCCGTCGTCGGTCCGGAGGCGCCACTGGAAGGCGCCATCCGCGAGTTCGACGACTCGAAACGTCGCGTCTGTCATGTCTCGACCCGATCAGGAGAGCTGCTGGGACCACCACCGGAGCCAGTCGGAGAGCGGGCCGCGCATCCCTTCGACGTGGACGCGGACGGTACCGTCGAGTTGCCACCGGGCGAACTCGGACTCCGAATCCATCCGCAGGGGCACGTCCACGGTCACCTCCTCGAACGTACACTCCAAATCTTCCTCGCTGTCGATAGCCGTGTCGAGGACGTCGTCGACGACATCCAGCCACGTCTGCCCTTCGACGGGACGGGGGGACGGATCGTTCGACATCACGTGAACCAAGTAACGACACTGGCTTGTATCTTCGCCCGCGCCGTCCGTGCGAAGCGTTTTCAGGGCGTACGCTGACGTTGGAGTATGCCGACCTCCGAAACCGGCGTCGGGCTCCGGCGGTTGGTCGAACGGCGCCGGCTCAACGCGGTCCTCGGGTGGGCGTTCGTCGTCGTGCTCTGTCTGATCGGCGTCGGCGCGGTGGTCAACGGCCGCCCGCTCTGGGCGGGGTTCACCCTGACGCTCGTCACCCTCGCCGTCGTTCCGGCGGTGGCGTTCCGCCAAGTCGACGCGATGGTGCCGTGGGGAGTGCTGGCGCTCGCGTCGATCCCCTCACTCGGACGACTCCTCGTCGTCGGACAGACCGTCGGCGGCGTGACGCTCACCGGCCGCATCACCACGTACGTCGCCGTCGCGGCCGCGGCGCTCATCCTCGTGGTCGAACTCGACGTGTTCACGCCCGTGCGGCTGAGCGACTCCTTCGCGGTGGCCTTCGTCGCCATCGCCACCGTCGCCGCCGCGGGACTGTGGGCCGAGATGCGGTGGCTCTCCGACGTGCTCTTGGGGACGGGCTTCCTGCTCGACGGGCGTCCCGAACACGTAATCGAGGAGGCGCTCATGTGGGACTTCGTGGCCGCGACGGTAGCGGGCGTCATCGCCGGCGTGTGCTTCGAGTTCTACTTCCGCCGGTACGCCGACACCACGCCACGGTATCCGGTCGATCCCGGCGGCAAACGCGAGGGAGGTGACACGTGATGCGGCTGCGCGACTGGATCGGCCTCTCCGACCGCCGACAGCGTCAACTCACGCGGGCGCTACAGGTGTCGCTCCTCGTGTTGATCGGCCTCGGACTCGAACGCGGAAATCTGGGCATCGTGGTCAACGCGACCATCGGCCTCGGCGTGACCCAGCTTCCCGCCGTGCTCGAACGCGACCACCACATCGGGATGGACCCCGCCCTGGCGCTCTGGATCGCCGCCGCCGTCTTCTTTCACGCCCTGGGGACCGCCGGCCTCCCCGGCTCGTCGACCAACTTCTACCGGAGCATCTGGTGGTGGGACCACCTGACGCACACGCTCTCGTCCTCTATCGTCGCCGCGGCGGGCTACGCGACGGCCCGTGCGGTCGAACTCCACTCGGACGCCGTCTCCCTTCCCGACCGATTCATGTTCGTGTTCATCCTCCTGTTCGTCCTCGCGTTCGGCGTCTTCTGGGAGGTCATCGAGTTCGCCGTCGCCGGCGCCGCCGCCCGCTTCGGCACGCAGAGTGTCCTCACGCAGTACGGGCTGACGGATACGATGCTCGACCTCCTCTTCGATACGCTCGGCGGCGTCGTGGTCGCGGTGTGGGGAACGGCGCATCTGACGGATCTGGTCGGCGCCATCGCGAACCGGTTCGACCGCCACGAGGCGTAGTGGCGATCAGTCGCCGCGCTCCTGGACGACCTGCGCGACGGAGATGACGACGAACGCTGCGCACGCGACGACCGCGTAGCCCAGACCGGAGACCGACGCGAACGGCTCGAGACCGGCCGCCGCCAGAACGACGGGAACGGCGACCACGCCGGCGACGAGAAGATACCACCGCCACCACCGACGGTGAGGCTGAGCGGCGTCCGCAACGAGATAGGGGAGACAGTCGTCGGCGCCGGCGGCGAGTTCTACCCGCCCGGCGCGTCGGTCGTACTCGACGATCCGCCGGTCGGCGAGTTTTGGCAGATGCATCTGATAGAGGGCGGTCTGGACCCGCTTTCGCTGTTTGTAGGTCACTTCCTCGGGCGTGCAGTCGTTCTCCATCGCGGCGATGTACTCGCTCAGATCGCGGAGATCGACCGGCCCTTCGTGTTCGCGAAGGTAGTGAATGACTTCCCGACGCCGCTCGTTTCGCAGCATCGAAAACAGGTCGTCGCGGGTCAGGTCGTCCCGTCCCGGCTGGCTGAGTTGCGACATCATGTCGTAACTGTGCGTGGAGTCACGCCGGATCGTCCCGGTTCGAACCGCCGATACCGTTCGCTCCCCTCTACTACGTTGCGCCAGCCGGTCGGCGAGCAGGCCAGCCGAGGGACGGATTCGGCGATCATACCACTACCCCCCGACTCCGTTCGGGTTCCACGCTCCCGTTCGACGTGATCCGTCCATCCGATCCGGCGTCCCCCTCGATGTCGACCCCGGAGTGTGGTGGACGGTACACTCGGTACACTTCCGCCAACATCCGGTTATATGTTGTGGCCGCCGCCCGCGCTGGATGGCCTCGACGATAGCGCGACTCTCACGGGACCGTGCGAACCCTTTTGCCGACCACAGCCCAAGACCACATCATGGCCCCCGTTGTACTGCAGATACTCCCGAGCATCGGCCCGCTGTTCGTCGGACTGCTCGTCTTGCTTCTCGCCATCGTCACCGTCTACCAGATGGTCGAAATCGTCGACGCATACGAGAAGAAGGCCCTCACCGTCTTCGGCGAGTACCGTCGGCTGCTCGAACCGGGCATCACGTTCATCCCACCGTTCGTCTCCCGAACGTACGCCTTCGACATGCGGACACAGACGCTGGACGTACCGCGCCAGGAGGCGATCACCCGCGACAACTCGCCGGTGACGGCCGACGCCGTCGTCTACATCAAGGTGATGGACGCCCGAAAGGCGTTTCTCGAGGTGGACAACTACAAGATGGCCGTGTCGAATCTCGCACAGACGACCCTGCGGGCCGTCCTCGGCGACATGGAACTCGACGACACGCTGAACAAGCGCCAGGAGATCAACGCCCGCATCCGGAAGGAACTCGACGAACCGACCGACGAGTGGGGTGTCCGCGTCGAATCGGTCGAAGTCCGGGAAGTGAACCCCTCGAAGGACGTCCAGCAAGCGATGGAGCAACAGACCTCCGCCGAGCGTCGCCGTCGGGCGATGATCCTCGAAGCCCAGGGTGAGCGACGGAGCGCCGTCGAGACGGCCCAGGGCGAAAAGCAGTCGAACATCATCCGCGCACAGGGTGAAAAGCAGAGTCAGATTCTAGAGGCACAGGGTGACGCGATCTCCACGGTGTTGCGCGCGAAATCCGCCGAGTCGATGGGCGAACGCGCCGTCATCGACAAGGGGATGGAGACGCTCGAACGCATCGGCCAGGGCGAGTCGACGACGTTCGTCCTCCCGCAGGAACTCACGTCCCTGATCGGCCGGTACGGCAAGCAGTTGACCGGCAGCGACGTGCAGGACTCGCAGGCGCTCGACTCCCTGGAGTTCGACGCCGAGACCCGCGAACTGATCGGTCTCGACGACATCGAGGAGATCCTCGGACAGATCGACGAAGCGGCCGAGATGGACATCGAGGAACTCGAACAGGAGGCCGAAGCGATCAAGTCGGGTGCCGGGACGGACATCAAAAGTGCGGACGAGGTCGTACAGGACACCGACGAGGGAGCGACGTTCACGGACGAGGAACCGGAAGCCGAGACGGAGTAGGCGGGGGCGACACGTTTTAGTCGGCCGGTGACGACTGTGTGAGTAGATGCCGAGTGGGGACCGGGGGGTCGACGCCGAGAAGCGGGCGACGTTACGACGATTCGCCGCACTGGGAGCCGCGGCGCCGCTGGCCGGCCTGAGCGCGGGCGAAGCACGGGCGGCGACGGACGGGAACGACGCCCGCGACGCCATCCTCGGCTACGTGAGCACGACCCCCGGCGCCCACTTCTCGAAGCTCCGCGACGATCTGAAACTCGGGACCGGCGAAACCCAACACCACCTCCGCCACCTGCTGGACGAAGGGGCGCTTGTCTCGCGGCGCGACGGCGACTACCGCCGCTTTTTCCTCGCCGACCGCTTCTCGACGTTCGAACAGGTGGCACTGGGCTACCTGCGGCGCGAGACGCCGCGCGGAATGGTGTTGACGCTCCTGCGACGCCCGGACGCGACCGGAAGCGAGATAGCGAGCGCGCTGGACGTGTCGCGGGCGACGGTGAGCACGTACGTCTCGCAACTCGACGACGCCGGCCTCCTGGATCGGACGGACGGGTACGTCGTCTCGCGGCCGGAGACGGTCATCACGCTGCTCGTCCGCTACGCCGACTCCTTCGACGCCGAGACGCGTGCGTTCGCGGCCGACGCCGACTCGCTCGTGCGTTACGACCCCTGAAGATCGACTTTCCAGGTCGTCCCCGACGAGTAGCCCCACTTCTCGACATCCACGTCGAAGTCGCCGGTTCGGATCGCGGTCATATTTGCGCCGACCTCTTTCGCCGTCATCCCGAGTTCCCCCGCGATGAGTCGCGATTTGAAGTACGTCTTCGTCGCCGCGTGTTCGCGGAGATAGCCGAGGATTCGGCGCTGTTTCTCGTTGAGGTCGGTGCCCGCGGTGGTCGTGCTCATACGAGTGAGATAGATCGAATCGGTAATAGGGAGTTTGGTACGTGCAGTTAACACGGCTCCGTCTGTCGATTTTACCGCCTCGACGACGCGTAATCGCACCAGAAGACGGGCCGGGGGGTACGGTCGCCTAACAGCCGGCAGCGGCGGCGATGACGACCGATCCACGTCGGTGGACGGGCGTCGAGGCAGTGGCGATGTCGGCGGCTGGCACAGCTACCAACTGGATTCCGCCGGAAACGAAGATACTTATTGGCGTCACGGGTATGCGGTGGTATGGGTCTGTTCGATCGACTGCGTGGTGCGGACCACCCTCGCGTCGCGTTCGTCGGCATCGACGGGGTGCCGTTTAGCCTTCTCGAAGAGCATCCCGAGGAGTTTCCCAACTTCGCGACACTCGCCGAGGAGGGAGGTGCGGGCGCCATCGACAGCATCGTCCCGCCGGAGTCGAGTGCCTGCTGGCCGGCGCTCACGACCGGAGTCAATCCCGGTGAGACGGGGGTGTACGGGTTCCAGGACCGCGAAGTCGGATCGTACGACACGTACGTACCGATGGGTCAGGACGTGCAGGCGCCGCGCATCTGGGACCGCCTCGACGAGGCGGGTCGAGAGGCGACGGTGATGAACGTCCCCGTCACGTTCCCGCCCCAGCGGAACGTCCAGCGGATGGTGTCCGGCTTCCTCTCACCCGGCGTCGACAAGGCCGCCCACCCCGACGAACTCCGCGACTATCTGCAGTCGATCGACTACGCCATCGACGTAAACGCCAAGCTGGGTCACAAGGAGGACAAAGGCGACTTCGTCGAGGACGCCCACGAGACCCTCGACACCCGGTTCGAGGCCTTCTCTCACTACCTCCAGAAGGACGACTGGGACCTATTTTTCGGCGTCTTCATGACGACCGACCGTGTCAACCACTTCCTGTTCAAGGATTACGAACGCGACGGCCCGAACAAGGAGGCGTTCATGGATTTCTACCGCTCCGTCGACGACTACGTCGGACGGATTCGGGAGATGCTTCCGGACGACGTGACCCTCGTCGTCGCCAGCGACCACGGCTTCACCTCGCTCGACTACGAGGTCCACTGCAACGCGTGGCTCGAAGAAGAGGGCTGGCTCTCCTTCGAGGACGACGATCACGACGACCTGACCGACATCGCCGAGGAGTCCCGCGCCTACTCGCTCATCCCCGGCCGATTCTACATCAACCTGGAGGGCCGCGAGCCGCGTGGGTCGGTGTCCGAAGACGAGTACGCCACGGTGCGGGACGAACTGAAGGCGGCGCTCGAAGCCCTCGAAGGACCGGACGGAAAGAAGGTGTGTGCGCGCGTCGTCGAGAAGGAGGACGCGTTCCGGGGCGCCCACGACGACATCGCGCCGGATCTGGTCGCCATCCCGAACCACGGCTTCGACCTCAAATCCGGATTCAAGGGCCACGACGAGGTGTTCGACGTGGGGCCGCGCAACGGGATGCACAGCTTCGACAACGCGACGCTGTTCGTCGACGATCCCGGCGTCTCCATCACCGATGCGGACCTGTTCGACATCGCACCCACCATCCTCGACCTGATGGATGTCGACTACGGCCGCACCGACTTCGATGGCGGCAGTCTGATCACGTCGAAGTAAGGCGACCGCGCCGATTACAGCAGTCCGTCGATCCGGTCGTCCGTGAGTCCCGCCGCGTCGTCGGCCGCGTCTTCGCGTTCTTTCTCCTCGCGAGCGGCCTGTCGTGCCCGCTCGAGAAAGCCCTCCAGACGGTCGGAGTGAGCCACGCCGCCGAGGAGAACGAGGGCGGCGAGGCGGTCGTCCCGCGTCGGGAAGTCGCCGCCGCGAACCTCCATCGTCTCTATTTCCGTCTCCAGCCACGAGCGGGCGCGCTCGACACCCTTTCGCGAGATAGCGTCGGGTCGACCGGCGACGACCAGCAGTCCCCGTTCCGCGCTCGTCGTCTCGGGGAGGCTCATCCCCGACCGCACCGCCCGACGGGTCGTGCTCGTGACGACGTTGACGTTCGCGGCCGCGTCGGAGGAGGCGTCGGCCGAGGCGAATCCGAGGGTCGCCACGCCACCCCCGCGGAGGGTGTTGATGACTTCGGAGCTGTCGACGACGGATTCGCCGACGCCCTGCGTGGCTTCGCCGGCAGCGAGGAGGAGGCCGACCCGCTGGGCGATGCGCTCGTTGATGGCCTCGTAGCCGGATTCGAGGCTCTCGCCCGAGGAGCGCCAGGCGTCGTTGTCGACAAGCAGCGTCGCGTCGGCTTCGCGGAGCAGGGTCTTCAGCGACCGGCCGGCGTTCACCTGATAGAGCGATCCCTCGTCGCGGCCGGGGAGGACGCCGAGCCCGTAGACGGGGATGTCGTAAATTTCGGAGAGTTCGCGGACGAGAAGGGGCGCGCCGCCGCTGCCCGTCCCGCCGCCGAGACCCGCGACGACGAATATCGCCTCCGCTTCGGCCGTCGTCCGGCCGTCGATGGCGCCCATCACCTCCTGCAGGTCGTTTTGCATCACTCGCGTGCCGAGTTCGTTGTCGCCACCGACGCCGTGGCCGTTCACCTCGGCGCCGCCGATGAGGACGGTGTCGAAGGGGAGCGACTGGAGGTCGGAGCGGGCGCTGTTGACCGCGAGCGACCCGACGACGGCACCGAAGCCGTTGCGCGCGTCGAAGTCGGACAGCGCGGCGGTTACCTTCCCGCCGGCCTGCCCGACGCCAATCAGGACGGATTTCATACGTCAGACGTGTGTCTTGCGTCCCCTTCAACGCACCGTTGAGTGCAGCCGAGACTTTAGGTACGAGAGCGGGGCCACCGCCCCTATGGCCGACCGACTGGAAGAACGCGTCGCTGCCCTCGAACGAACGATCACCGACGGTCACGCGACCGACGGCCTCCCCGACGCAGCACGGATGGAGTCGCGCCTCGACGACCTCGAAACGACCGTGGCGGACCTCGACGACCGGCTGACCGAACTGGACGCGGCCGTGCAGGCGCTTCGCGGCTTCGTCGGTGGCGTCAAGGCGGTCGACGAGGCGGTCGAGCGGCGGGCGGACGCCGCCGTCGCGCGAGTCGACCGCCTCGAAGCCGACCTAGAGGCGGTTCGAGCGGAGCTACGCGACGGCGCCGGGGACGCGGCCGACGCGACTGCCGTCGGAGACGACCGCGAGGACGGGAGCCACACGGCGCCCCACCGCGGCGGACGCGGAAACGGGCGCCCCGACTCCACCCGATACGAGAACGGCCACGCCGGCCCCGACCAGTACGGGACGGATCACGAGCGTGACCGCGATGGCTCGCCGACCGCCGACCGCCGTTCCTCGTGGTCGGCAGCCGACGGCTCGGGGTCGGTGAACGGCGAGAAGGGAGTCCAGCAGTCCGCCGTGGCCGCCCGCACCGACGCCGCCCTCGCGGAGGCGGCCGCGATGGCCGACGAGCCCGAGAGTACAGAGACGGACGACGGCCACACCTTCGCCGAGCGCCTCCGACGGCTCCTGTGATCCGGGCCGTCCTCGCCGTCTGTCTGACGGTCGCGTTGCTGGCGGCGGTCACCCCCGCCGTCGACGAGGGGCGCGAGACCCGGACGGCGATCCACCTCGACCGCGTGGTCGACCGGATCGACCGCGCGGCTTGGTCGCTCCGGGCACACGAGGACCCGACGCGACCGCCCGTGGCGAGCGCACGCCGGATCGTCCGTTTCCGGCTACCCCAGCGGTCGTGGACCGCCGTCGGCGCCAGCCTGTGGATCGACGGCGACGCCGACGTCGTCGGCTACCGGTTGGACGGCCAGCGCACCCACCGGACGCGACTCCGTGGGATCGATCTCAGAACGCCCGATGGGCGTGTCGTCTTCGACGGCTCGTCACGGTACCGACTCGTCCTCTCGCTCGTCCGGTCGGAGGGGGTCGGCGTCGTCGTCACACGTGGCTGAAGCCGAGGTTCAAAAGCGATGCCAGGGCCACCCGTCCTATGCGACTCCTGGATCGACTGCGTGGCAGCGACCGACCGACCGACGACGGTGCCACGACGACCGAGTGTGGGTGCGTTCCGTCGTTTCAGACGCCGGCAGGAACCGATGTCGACGGGAAACCGACCCTCGTCGTCGACGCCGACGACTGTCCGGAGGCAGGCGACCTCGCCGCCGAACCGGCCTGTCGTGCGACGGTGGTCGGGGCCCTCACGGACCGCGACGCCGACGCCGTCCGCGTCCGGTACGACGGGCGCGAGCGTGTCTACGACGACGGTGCCGTCGGGTTGCTGGTGGCAGCCGGGCAGTTCGCCGCGCGCGCCGCCGTCCACGACGAGACACTCGCGGCACGGGCGCGTCGTGATCCGCTCGGGGCGGCCCACGAAGCGACCGGCCGCGCTGGCGCGGTGGCGAATCTGGCGGCCACCTCGGGACTGGCCGCCGGTCCGACCGCGTCGACGACTACGAAACCGCACTCTCGTCCACCGTCGGGCCGACGGTGTCGAACTCACGGCTGGTCGAGCGACCACCAGACGAGGCGACGCTGCTGGCTCGACGGGAACTCGACACCGGGGCGACGGTACGCCGCTATCGGGGCAATCGGGGCGACTACTACCTGCTCGAACCCCTCGACTCGCGGCTTGACGGGGCGGAGATGCGTTCCCTGTCGGCCGCCTACGACCGGCTAGCGTCGAGCGGTTGGAACGAGGGACGAGCGATTCCCCGCGCCGTCCGAGCGGTCGCGGACGCGACCGACGACACCGAAATGTCGATCGAGTCGATCGAGCGCGTCCTTCGGAAACACACGCGCGGCCACGGCGTCCTCGACGACCTCTTCGCCGACCCAGCGGTATCGGAGGTGGTGGTGTCGGCACCCGTGAGCGACGGCCCGGTTCAGGTGTCGATCGACGGCGATCGACTGCCGACGAACGTCCACCTGACGCGTGAGGGCGTGGCAGCGCTCGCCTCGCGCTTCCGACGTGAGAGCGGACGGGGGTTCTCGCGCGCGACGCCGACGCTCGACGCGACGACGGACGGCCCGTTCGGCGGCCGTATCCGCGTCGCGGGCGTCACCGATCCAGCCAGCGACGGCTACGGCTTCGTCTTTCGCTCTCACCGCACGGACGCGTGGACGCTCCCGGCGCTCGTGGCGAACGGGACGCTTCCTGCCCGGGCGGCGGCCCTCTGCTCGGTGGCCATCGAACGGGCCGCCGCAGGGCTGGTCGCCGGGCCACGCGGCGCGGGGAAGACGACGCTCTGTTCGGCACTCCTGTGGGAACTCCCGCCGTCGACCCGGACCGTCGTCGTCGAGGACACGCCCGAACTCCCGGTGTCGGCGCTCCGTGATGCCGGCCGCGACGTACAGGCCGTCCGAACCGCGGCCGACGACGGCCCGGCGCTCTCGGCGACCGAGGCGTTGCGAACCGCGCTCCGACTCGGAGACGGCGCGCTCGTCCTCGGCGAGGTCAGGGGCGAGGAAGCGGCGACACTCTACGAGGCGATGCGCGTCGGTGCGGCGTCGAGCGCCGTTCTCGGGACGATCCACGGCGACGGCGCCGAGTCGGTGATCGAACGCGTCGTGACCGATCTGGGCGTTCCGGCGTCGTCGTTCGCGGCGACCGACCTGCTGGTCACTCTTTCGGCGGGTGAACGGCGACGAGTCGCGACCATCGAGGAGGTCCGCCACGCCGGCGGCGAGGTGGGCTTCGAGTCGCTGTTCGAACCGGATGCCGACGGCACGGAGCCGACGGGCGTGGTCGAACGTGGAAACAGTCACCTCGTCGCGTCGCTGGCCCGGCCCGACGAGTCGTACGCGGACGTGTTGGACGCGCTCGACGAACGCGAGGCGCTGCTGTCGGAGCTTGCCGACACCGAACGCACGGGCGCCACCGAAGTCGACGCGGCACACCGACGGCGGGTGGTGGAATGACGGTTCGATCGGTCGTCGAACGCCTCGGTGGCTGGTGGCCGGGACGTGTCGATCCGGATTCGGAGACCGAACGCGCCCTCGCGTACCTCGACGTCGCCGTCGACACGGAGACGCTCCTCGGGGCGGCGCGCGTCGTGACGACCCTGATCGTCGCAGTCGCCGTCGTCGGCGGCGTGGCGCTCGGTCGGTTCACCACCCTTCGGCTCGGCGTCGCCGTCGCGGCCGCGGGAACCGCCGTCGGCCTCGCCGTTGCGCTCGTCGCGAACCGGGGGCCGGCGTTTCTGGCGACGCTCGCGCGGACGCGTGCGCTCGGGTCGGCCGCCTCGCTCGTCGGACGGGCGGCCCTCCGTCTGCGAATCGATCCGACGGTCGAGCGGGCGGCCGCCTTCGCCGCCAGTACGGGCCGTGGGCCGCTCTCCCGGAGTCTCGGCGCGCACATCGAGCGAGCCGCGGGGACGCCACGGAGCGGGATCGACGCGTTCGCCGAGGAGTGGCACGATCGGTTTCCGGCGCTCGAACGCGCAGTGACGCGGCTGGACGCCGCCGCGTCGGCACCGGCGGCTGAGCGCGACCGGCATCTCGACCGTGCCGTCGAGGCGTCACTCGACGGTGTGCAGGAGGAACTGGCCGCGTTCACGGGGGAGATCAGGGGCGCGGTTACCGGGCTGTACGCCTTCGGCATCCTCCTGCCGCTGGCACTGGTCGGGGTACTTCCGGCGGCACGCGCGACGGGCGTCCGGCTCTCGCTGCCGGCCGTCGTCGCGCTGTACGACGTGGTGTTACCGCTCGCCGTAGTCGCGGCGGGCGTGTGGATTCTCGTCCGTCGCCCCGTCGCCTTCCCGCCGCCGCGGATCGGCCGCGACCACCCGGACACGCCGGACGGTCATCTGCGCGCGTTGGGGGGCGGCGTCGCCGCAGCGGCGGTCGGCGGGTACACCGCCGCGCGACTGGTGGCACCGTGGACGGCGCCGGTAGCGGCGGTCGGGTTCGGTGCCGGCGTGGCACTCGTCGTCGACGCCCGGCCAGCGAAGCGCGTCCACGAGCGCGTCCGCGCCGTCGAGGCCGACCTCGACGACGCCTGCTATCTCGTCGGCCGGCGGGTCGCGGCGGGGGAAGCCGTCGAGACGGCACTCGCCGAGGCGGCGGACCGGATCGCCGGCACGACCGGCACGCTGCTCGCGGACGCGGCGAGTCGGCAGCGTCGCCTGGGACTCACGGTCGGCGAGGCGTTCGACGGCGAACACGGAGCCCTCGCGGCGCTCCCGAGCCGCCGGGCACGCGAAGCGGCGACCCTGTTCTCCCTCGCGGCGACCGAGGGACGGCCAGCGGGTGAGGCGCTGGTCGCGACGGCCGAACACGTCGAGGCACTCGGCCGGATCGAGCGGGACGCCCGCCGGGAGCTCACACAGGTGACCGACACGCTGTCAAACACTGCGGCCGTGTTCGGACCGGTCGTCGGCGGGGCGACCGTCGCGCTGTCGGCTCGCGTCGCGCGCACGGGGACGACGGCGGGGTTCGGGGCTCCCCCTCTCCCGACGGCCGAACTGGGGATCGCGGTCGGGGCGTACGTCCTCTGGCTCGCCGTGGCGCTTACGGCCCTCTCGACCGGGTTGACACACGGACTCGATCGGACGCTCGTCGGCTATCGCGTCGGGGTCGCCACGTGTCTCGCCACCGTCTGTTATCTCGCGGCGTTCATCGGCGCCGGCCTGTTTCTCTGACCGGAGCTTCAAGTACGGTGACGGGGCCATCCGGCCCCATGCTCGGTGTTCCAGTCGATGCGTGGTACGTCTGGCTCGGACTGTCGCTCGCGAGCGTCGCGCTGGTTGGCGTCGGGGCGACACTCCCGACGGCACCGCCACCCGCCGCCGGTGACGCCGCCGACACGGTCGACCGGACGGCGGCGACGGCTCATCCGACGACGGCGGAGCATCCGCTCGACGCGCGGTCGATCCGCATCGGACCGAGACGGATCGGCCTTCGAAACGACGCGGGTACGACGCATGCGGCGTTCGCGTTCGGCCCGGTGACGCCCGCGGTGGCGTCGAGGGCGCTACGGGCCGTCTTGCGCGGCGCGCCCCCCGAGTCACGCTTCGCCTCGGGCGAGGCGCTCTGTGACGCGGGGCACGCCGCGAGGCAGGGAGCTCCGGAGTGGCGACCGGTCGACGGTCCGCTGATCGTCCGACACGTCGTCTGGGAGGGGTGTGATGTCACGCTCGTCGGCTAGGGGGCAGGTCGAGCCGACCGCCGCGCTCGTCGTCCTCCTGGCGGTGTGTGCGGCCGTCTCTACGTACGCGGTCGCCCTGAACGGTGCGGGGTACGAATCGGAGCGGAACGTCGCGTCGCCGACACTCGACCGCGTCGTCGGTCGACTCGCCGTCGGCGGCGTCGCCGACCCGCGTCGGCGGGCGCGAGCACGGCGGTCGGGGCCGACGGGCTACCGGCTCAACGTCACGATTGCGGCGGCGGGTCGGCGCTGGTACGCGGGGCCATCGCCGCCGGGACGCCTGGCCGACACCGACACTGCGGCGCGTTCGGTCGGCGTTCGAATCGCGCCCGGTCGGGTTCGTCCCGGCCGCGTCCGTGTGGAGGTGTGGTCGTGACGAGCACCGTTCTCGACGGCGTGCTCTGTCTCCTGTTTATCAGCGCCGCAGTCGTGACGGTGACGACCGCGACGCCCCGGGAACCGACCGGTGAAGGGCGTGCCGGTGACGTGGCCTCGACACTCGCGACGACAACCGCGTCCGTGAACTACACGCTCACCCCCCGGAACGGGACGACGGGCGTCGAGTTTCCGGGGCGAACGAGCGGCGCGTTCGATCGAACCGCTCACGGAACGCTGGCCCAGTTGCTGGCACATGCGGCCGTCGCTCGGGCCGAGGTCGGTGACGAGCGCCTCTCTCACGCGAGAGACGGCTACAGTCGCGCGGTCGTCGGAGCCGTCCGAGGGGCCGTACGATCCAACCACACCCTGATCACCGCCGTCTGGCAGCCGTATCCCGAATCTTCGATCGGGGGACGAATCACCATCGGAAGCCGCCCGCCGCCGGATCGGCCGATCCACGCGGCGGCGGTCGTTGCGCCGAGTGGCTTCCCGACGACGGGCGAGGCGGCCCGCCGCGCCGCACATTCGCGCGGAATCGACGGCGTCGCCGACGCCGTGGCCGAAGGATTCGTCGACGGGCAGTTCCCACCGACGCGAACCCGTATCGTCGCGGGCGGTGGGTCGTCGGAGTCGACACTGGTTCGGCATCGCCACCGCCGACTGGCCAACCGGCTAAACGTGACCCGGTCGCCACGGCCGACGCTCGCCGACGGGGGCGTCGCCGACGCCAACGATCATCTCGAAGCGGCGGTGGCCGAGCGAGTCCGTCGAGACCTGCGCGCTTCGAACAGGTCTGTGGCGGCGGCCGCCGAGGGCGTCCGACTCGGACGCGTCCGAATCGTCGTGAGGACGTGGCCGTGACCCGGTTTGTCGAGGATCGGCGCGGGCGCGTCCCGTTCGCCCTCGTCGGCGTCCTGTTGCTGGTCGGCGCGTCGACGTTCGGGGCAGCCCTGTCGACGCGCGGGCCGGACCGGATCGACCGCGACGCCGCCGTAGCTATGGAGCGGGCGTCGGCCGAGACGACGATCGCGCTACGGTCGGCGGTCGGTGCGGCGGCGCGCGAGGCGGCGACGGAGCCGGTGACGACCCCCGCCGAGACGCCGTACGGTCGGCTCCTGAGCGACGCCACGCCGTTCCGGGACGCACTCCGGCTTCGGATCTACCTGACGCTCCGGGATCGTCTGTCCGTCACCCGGTACCGCCGTGGCGACGTGACGGCCGTCGCGTCGCTGCCCGAGGCGACGACGCCCGCCGAACTCCGCCGGAGGATGGAGCGCATCGCGGTTCGGGGCGTCGAGAACGGCACCGCACTTCGGGTGACAGTGCGAAACCTGACCGTGACGGCTAGCGAGTCGGGTCGGGTCGTCGCGAGCGAAAGGCGGGATCGGACGGTGACCGTCTCGACGCCGGTGCTCGCGCTCCACGACCGTGCGACGACCTTCGAAACCCGACTGAACCGGGGACCGCTTGACGGTCCAGGGCTGGGGCGTCGGTTGACCGCGCGACTTTATCCCATCGCGTGGACGCGTGGCTACGCCCAATATTACGACGCGGTGCCCATCGCCAACGTCGTCGCGACGCGTCACGTCGAGACGGCGACCAACGGCGCCGTCCTCGAAACCCAGCAGGCGGTGTTCGGTCGGAGCGACCCCGCGGGACGGCGCGGGCTACATCGCGCGACCCTCGAACTCGGCGTGAAGGACTTCACCGCGGCAACATCCGTCGACGGTTCGTGGGCAAAGCGCGTGCTGCCGCGGTCGCCCCCGAGCGAGAACGGGACGGTCGCGCTCGGCCGCCGGCGAGGGAAAGCGGGACCGTCGCCGGCTCGATCGATCGACGTCGACGTCGAACCACTCGCCCGTCGAAGCCTGAACGGGCTCCGCACCGACACCGTGCAGTCGAACCGGTCGCTCAGCGGCGTCCTCCGTGCCGCATACCGCGTCGAGACTGCGCTTCGAACGTCGCGACAGCAGACCTACGCGGAGCCGAGGCCGGAGCCGAAAAAGCCGGACGACGAGTGGTCGCTCGCGGAGACGACGGTGACTCTGAATTCGGAGGTGGGGGCAAGCGTCGCCTCGTCTCCCACAGTCGAGGCCGACGAGCGTCGTTTCGGCGGCTTCTCCCGCGTCGTCGAACTCGAACGGGAGGTGACGTGGACCTGGGAGCGCGGCAACGACACGAGGACGACAACGGGCGAGTGGACGGAGCGATACCGGGTCGGTGTGACGGTGGCCGGGACGTACGCGCCGAACGGGATGGCACCGGATCGAGCGACTCGGCCACGGTTCGAGCGCGGCGGGGCGCTTGAGGGGCCGAACCTCGCCGACGTGCCCGCGAAGGCCGAACGGGCGCTCGTGGCGGCGCAGGGCGGTCAGGACGCGGTGGCCGTAGCGGTTGCGAACGGGAGTCTCGGCGTGCGCGACCGGGTCGTCTACGGCAACCGATCGGCTGACCTCCGCTCGTGGACGGACCGGGACTTGCGGGACCTCCGCGAGGAGTTGGCGAACGTCACCGTCTCCGTGGATGCGGGCCGTGTAGCGACGTACACGGCGAACCCGCCCGAGCAGTTGGCGGCCACGCTCCGTCGGAAGCGATCGAAACTGGTGGCGGCGCCGAGCCAGTATCGGGGCGCCGCCGACAGGGCGCGCGTCGGTGCCCGAGCGGCGCTGATCGACGGGACGATCCGACGACTGGAGCGGCGGGCAGCGAACCACAACGAGACGCGCCGGACGTTCGACGCGGCGCTCGATCGGGTCGGCGTCGGGTCGACGCGGACGCTCCACCGGATACTCCGGCTGCGGTCGGCACCGACGCCGACACGGCGAGCGAACCTGTCCGGATCGCCCCCAGGTGGCCCCGTCGGTGTCGTTCCGGATGGCTCGCCCGCGTACCTCACAGTCGCATCGGTGGGCCACGACCGTGCAGCGGCGGTCCCGCCGTCACGGCCGTACCACCCGCTCGCGGCGAAGAATCTGAACGTCTTCGCCGCGCCGTACGGCGACGCGGTGGACGTGGTGTCCGGGGCGGTATCGGATCGGACGCGGCGGACCCGACTCCGGACGGCGGCCCGAACCCTGGTCGCCACCGAATCCACGGGATCGGTTTCGGTTCGCGAGCCACGGCGGAATCTCCGGGCGGCGGTGTCCGACTCGGTGGGTGTCGTCCGAACGCGAACGCGACGCGTCGTCCGGAACGAGACGCGACTCACGCGGTCGGAGGCGCGTGCCGCCGTCGCCGAGGGGTTCGCCCACTGGGACGGCGTGGGCCGTCGGGCGCTCGCGGCCACGAACGGATCGCTCGCCAGAGCCATCGCCACGGCGGCGGATGAGCGATCGGCCGATCCCGACCCGGGACGGCGGGCACGGCTGGAGCAGCGTCTCGAAACCGCCATCGTGACCGCCCGGCGAACGTCGGCGGTGACCGTTCCGGAGACACCGGTCAACGAGACGCTGACGCGGGTTCGAACGTGGGCGGCGAAGCGGGCGGCAGCCGAGGCTGGCAGCCGTCTCAAATCGAGATACGTGAACGGGTCACTCGGGGAGGTCGCCGCCGGGTTACCGGTCGCGCCGGTTCCGGGCTACTGGTACGCGACGGTGAACGTCTGGGACGTAACCGTCCGGGGAGCGTACGCCCGGTTCAGCCTCCGAACGCGACGCGGGGCGCCGCCCACGACGCCCGGCGGGACCATCCGGTACGTCCGCGACGGCTCCACGGTTCGTCTCGACGTGGACGGCGACGGGACGGGGGAGCGGCTGGGCCGCGACGAGCGCGTCGCCTTCGAGACGGGGACGGTCGTCGCCGTCGCCGTCCCGGCTGGTCGTGGTGGCGTCGGTGACGTGGGCGGGAACGCGGACGAGCGCTCGGGGGCCTGGCCGCGGCCGGGCTGTACGTCGTGGAACGGGACCGCCTGCCCCGATTCGGAGTGAGACTTTTGTTGGCGGGGCGCCCATCCAACGTATGCTCTACGACGCCGCCGACGAACCGGGGACGCTATCACCACGACAACTCCACGCCGCGTACGAGATGGAACTGCGCTCGGTGATCGACGCACACGGGGTCGACACCGTCGCCAGCGAGGCCGGCGTCTCGGCCGAGACGATCGAGGCCCTCCTCGACGGTGAGTCACCGTCGCTGACGCTGTCGGAGGCAGCCGCGATCCTCGCCGTGGACGGGGACGGACGGGACGCCGAGACCATCGTACAGGAGGTCCGCGATCATCTGTTGATGGCGATGGCGACGGGCGTCGTCGACGTCGACACCATCGCCTCGAGCGTCGACCTCGACCTCTCGGGACAGGAAATTCAGCAGGCGATCGAGGGTCGGGTTCGGATGACGCTCGCGGAACTCGCCGCCATCCACAACTACATTGCGGGCCGAAACGCCCGCTGATCACCGTGCGGGTCGCCATCCTCGGCTGTGGGTACGTCGGCCTCGAACTCGGGCGGCAACTGACCGACGACGGACACGAGGTGGTCGGCGTCCGCCGATCGGACGCCGGACTCGACGCTATCGAGGCAGTGGGATTCGACGCCGTCCGCGCCGATCTGACGGACGCGGCGTCGCTGTCGGCCGTCCCGGACGCCGACTGGCTCGTATACGCGGCCAGTGCCGGGGGCCGTGGCGTCGACGCGGCACGGGCGGCGTACGTCGACGGCCTGCGGACCGTCGTCGAGACGTTCGGCGAGCGGGCGTCGCCGCCCGATCGGCTCGTCTACACGTCGAGTACGGGCATCTACGGCGACCACGACGGTGCCTGGGTCGACGAGTCGTCGACCCCCGACCCTGCGACGGAGCGCCAGCGCATCCTGCTGGAAGCGGAGGGTATCGCACTGGAAGCGGATCGACTCGACGGGACAGTCGTTCGCTTCGGCGGCCTCTACGGTCCGGATCGCTACCGCCTGGACTACTATCTCGATGGCCCGGTGACGGAAGGGTATCTCAACTCGATCCACCGCGACGACGCCGCCGGCGTCGTGGCACACCTCCTCGAATCCGACCGTGCGCGCGGCGAAGTGGTGCTCGCCGTCGACGACGAACCCGTCTCGAAGTGGGCGTTCGCCGACTGGCTGGCCGACGAGTGTGACCGTCCGCGGCCGCCGAAACGGACCGTCGAGGAGCGAGCCGCGGCGGGCGAGGTCAGCCGCCGCGTCCGAGCGAACAAGCGGTGTGCCAACGATCACCTCCACGAACTCGGCTACGAACTCCGGTATCCAACGGTGTGGGACGGCTACCAGCCGGCCATCGACGCGTTTCGAGACGCCTGACTGCGGCGATTAGATCGGATTCGTGACGACATAATAGGAGAATACTCTTGCCCTTCGACCGAGTCGGAGTGGGTATGTCCGTCGCCGCCGAGGGAGTCGTCCGGCGGGCGGTGGTGTTCGCACAGTCGCATCCGGAGTTACTGGCGGCAATACTCGTCAGTCTGGTCGTCGTCGTCGGGGGCGGATACGTCCTCAACCGGCTCACACGCCCGGCCGGCGTCCGGTTCGCGTCGATGATCGCCGAACACGACCGGATCACGGTGCTGACGCATCCGAACCCCGATCCGGACGCGATGGCGGCGGCGATGGGCGTTGCCTCGCTGGCCGAACAGGTCGAGACGGAGTCGACCATCCAGTTTCCGGGCAAGATCCGCCATCAGGAAAACCGTGCGTTCCGGAACGTTCTGGAAGTCGAACTCGACTGCATCGAACGGGCGGCGGATCTATCCTCCGAGTCGGTGGTTCTGGTCGATCACAACGAGCCACGAGGGTTCTCGAACTCCGAGCGTGTCCACCCGGTCGCCGTCGTCGACCACCATCCGGGAGAGGGCCGCGGCGAAGCCTTCACCGACGTTCGCACCGAGTACGGCGCCTGTTCGAGCGTGATCGCCGAGTATTTTCAGGACCTCGACGCCACGCCGGTGCCGCCGGACACCCACGAGAGCGAAGTCGAGGCGACGTACGTCGTCCCGTCCCGCGTCGCGACGGGGCTCTTTTTCGGCATCCTCACCGATACGAACCGCCTCACGTCGGGGATCAATTCGGCCGATTTCACGGCGAGCGGCTATCTCTCGGCGGGCGTCGACGAGAGCGCACTCGACCGCATCGCCAACCCACAGGTGAGCGCCGAGACCCTGGAGATCAAGGCGACGGCGATTCGCGAGCGACAGGTGGAGGGCGCGTTCGCCATCAGCGACGTGGGCAACGTCTCGAACGTCGACGCCATCCCACAGGCGTCGGACGAACTCATCCTGCTCGAAGGCGTCACCGCCGCGGTGGTCTACGGCGCCCGGAACGGCGTACTCTACCTCTCGGGGCGCTCCCGCGACGACCGGGTTCACATGGGACGAGCGATCGAAGCCGCGCTAGCGGACATTCCGGGAGCGAACGGCGGCGGACACGCCCGGATGGGCGGCGGCCAGATCACCATCGACGAGGAGGAGTTCGTCTGGCCCGCACGGCGAGACACGCTCACTGACCGGCTCTGGCGGGCGCTGGAAGGCGACCTGTAGGTTTTATTTGCACCCACCGTAGCACCCCGCATGGTGACCACTCGTGCCACGTGGGCGTACCGGGACCGCTTCGGCGACGGCTTCGGCCGGACGTACTTCAGGCGGTTCGGTTCCGGCGTCGTCTCCAGCGTCGGCCTCGGCACCTACCTCGGCGACCCGACCGACGCCGTCGACGACGACTACGAGCAGGCGCTGATCGCCGGTCTCGACGGCGGGTGTAACGTCGTCGACACGGCCGTCAACTACCGCTGTGGCCGGAGCGAGCGAGTCGTCGGGGCGGCGTTGGAGCGCGCCGACGTGGACCGCGACGCCGTCGTCGTCGCCACCAAGGGTGGCTTCCTGCCGTTCGACGGCGAGCGGCCCGCGGACCCCGCCGGCTACGTCCGCGAGACGTTCGTCGAGGGCGGCCCCGTCGACCTCGCGGATCTCGCCGCTGGCTATCACTGCATCGCCCCCGACGCCATCGAGGCGCTCCTCGACCGCTCGCTCGACGCGCTGGGGCTAGGGACGATCGACTGCTACTACGTCCACAACCCGGAGACACAGCTTCGCGTCCGCTCCCGGGAGACGGTGTACGACCAGCTCGAAGCCACCTTCGAACGACTCGAACGGCGGGTGGCAGCCGGCGACATCGGGCGGTACGGCGTGGCGACGTGGGAGGCGTTTCGCGTCCCGCCCGAGGCCGACAACCACCTCTCACTGCCCGAGGTGGTCGAACGCGCACGGGCGGCCGCGGAGACGGTCGGCCGCGCCGAAACCGGATTCGAGGCGATTCAACTCCCATTTAACATTCACATGGCCGACGCTTTCACCGCCCGGAGCCACGAGTTCGAGGGTGATCGCCGGTCGGCGCTGTCGGTCGCGCACGAACTCGGTCTGGACGTGTTCGTCAGCGCAAGCCTCGGGCAGGGAGAGCTCGCCGATGGCTTGCCGCCGGCCGTCGACGCCGAACTGACGGGCGATACGGCCGCCCAGCGAGCAATCAACTTCGCCCGGAGCGCACCGGCGGTCACCTGCGCGCTCGTTGGCACGAGCGATCCCGACCACGTCACGGAGAACGTCGCCGCGGGGACCTTCGACCCGTTGGGGGCGCGGGCGTTCGACTTGGTGTTCGAGTAGCTACCTATAGTAGCGTTTGGAACTGTTTGCACAGCCGATCGCAAGACTGCGTCCGATCGGCTGTGCAATGACTTACGAACGCTACTATACTGTTTATTGTAACTGTGTACCGGTGGTTTGCCAGAACGGGTCGGCAAACTACCGGTAATGACTTACAATAATCACTACCGGAGGTCCTTCCACTCGCGGCCGCATTCGGGACAGGTCCGAACCGAGAACACCTCGTCCGGGTCGTCCCGTTTTTTTAGCACCTTCTCACACTCCGCGCACGTGAGCCGCTCGTAGGTGTCCTTGACGAGTTCGCCGTCACGGAGTCCCTTCCGGGTCGATTTCATGCCCTCATCTTGGGCGCCCCTGTTTAAAAAACGGACCGGCCGATGCGGCGGGCTTTTGTCCGCGCCGTCCCCAGACGCGTGTGATGGAGTACGTCCAAGAACGCGTGACGACGCTCCACGACCTGACCGATCCGACGCCCACGGCGCCGACCGACCGGGCGACGGTCGTCGTCCCCATGACCGAACGGGAGTACGCCGGGCTGGCGCCGGATCGCGTCCTCTCGGAACTCGAACGGCTCGATCCGGGGCAGGTCGTCGTCCCGCTTCGAGCGCCGGCGGACCGCGTCGGCGACTTCCACGACTGGCTCGCCGACTTCGATCTGTCACTCTCGGTGCTCTGGTGTAACGGGCCGCGGCTGGAGGACTTGCTCGACGACTACGGCCTCGACGGCGAGTTCGGGAAGGGTCGTGACGTGTGGCTCGGCCTCGGCCAGGCGCTCGATCGCGAATTCGTCGTCGTCCACGACGCGGACACCAAGAGCTACTCGCGGGCGGACGTGACGCGACTCCTCTTTCCCCTCGCCCACGGCTACGACTTCGCGAAGGGGTACTACGCCCGTGTCGAGAACGACCGCCTCTACGGCCGACTCTTTCGGCTGTTTTTCGTCCCGCTGGTCCGCGCGCTGGGCGAGGAGCGTGACGCCCCGATACTCCGCTATCTCGACACCTTTCGGTATGCACTCGCGGGCGAGTTCGCGGCGACGACCGACCTCGTCGAACGGCTCCGCCCCCAGCGGTCGTGGGGGCTGGAAGTCGGCACCCTCGGCGACGCCTTCGACCACGCCGGCTTCGAGGGGAGCGCACAGGTCGATCTGGGGACGTACGAACACGACCACCGCGCGGTGAGCGGGCCGACCGGCCTCTCCGATATGAGCCGGCACGTCGGCGCCGCGCTCCTCCGCGTCGTCGAGGAGGGTGGCGTCGACCCGGAGTACGGTAGCCTGCCCGAGCGCTACCGCGGGGCGGCGCGCTCGCTCGTCCGGAGCTACGAACTCGACGCGGCGTTCAACGGGCTGACCTACGACCGCGGGGACGAACTCGACCAGATCGAGACGTACGCCGACGCCATCGAACCGCCGGGGACGGACCGCCGCTTGCCGGCGTGGACCGAGACACCGGTGTCGCCCGAGCGAATCGCCGAGGCCGCCGCCGCGGATCTGGAGGCGGTACGGTGAGCGTCCCGACCGCGACGGGGGACGAACTCGCGGGCGTCGTCGACCTCTTCGGCGCGGTGACCCGCGAGGAACTCGGCGATGCGCTCGGCGAACTCGCCTTCAAGCGCGGCGAAGAGGTCGACGAGGCGGCCGTCGAGGCCGCCGTCGACGACGCCATCGAGGGCTACTACCTCGTCGCCGTCGACCGCGACGGGACGACGCTCCTCGCGCCCGGCCCGGTGGCGTTCCCGACGCTCCCCGAGGACGCCGAGGACCTCCCGCACATTCTCGACGTGCCGACGCGGACGGTCGACCGCGGCGTCTTGGCCGAGGCGGCGGAACGACGGCTCCGTGCCGACGCGGCGCGGGCCGTCGACGCCGACGCCGCCGAGCGGATCGAACGGCTGCTCGACGTGAGCTACGACCTCGAAACGTGGGGCTCGACCGACGTGAGCGGCGTGCGGAGTCGGCTCGACGACGCCCTCGAGAACCACAACTGAAACGACCCCCGGTGGCGTAAACGGGGACGACTGCCACGACCGAAACCGACAGGGGGTCACCCACCACACTATGCGCATGGATCTGTCCGCGCTCGGCCGTCACACGCCACGAAGCATCGACGACGCCGAGCGTGAAGCCGCGGTCGTCGCGCCCGTCGTCGGGCGCCCCGAGGGCGATGCACTCCTCTTTACCAAGCGCGCGGACCACCTCGGCCAGCATCCGGGACAGATGAGTTTCCCGGGTGGCGGCCGCGAACCCAGCGACGAGGATCTGGAGGCGACGGCACGTCGCGAAGCCAACGAGGAGATCGGGCTCCGTTCGGACGAAATCGAGATGATCGGCCGTCTGGACGACATTCCGACCGTCAGCGACTACAGCGTGCGCCCGTTCGTCTCGCGGGTCCCCGACAGGGAGTACGTCCCCGACGAGCGCGAAGTGGCCGAAATCGCCGTCCTCCCGGTCGACGAGTTGATCGACCTCGACAACTACGATTCGGAACACCGCGACCACCCATACTACGGGGAGATCAGGCTTCATTTCTTCCGCGTCGGCGGCTACACCGTCTGGGGGGCGACCGGGCGGATGCTCGTCCAATTGCTCGAACTGACGACCGACTGGGAGATGCCGCCGGAGGTCGACCGTGTGGTCGACCCGGACGCCGATTTTCCCGTCTGAAGGGGCGTGGTGGAGTCGTCCGTGGCGTCCGGGTCGGTCGACCCGGACGCCGATTTTCCCGTCTGAAGGGGCGTGGTGGAGTCGTCCGGAGCGTTACTCGTCGCCTTCGTCGCCGCTCTCGTTTTCGTCTCCGTCCTCGTTCGCTTCCTCCACGACCGCCACGTCCGTCCCGTCGGCGTGTTTCGGCACTTCGATACGGAGCGTTCCGTTACCGCTCAGGGTGGCCGACGCCTCGCCCGCGTCCACGTCGGCGTCCGGGGGGAGGCGTGCCCGGCCGTCGAGCGAGAGGCCGCGGCCGGGGAACCGCATCTCGAAGCCCTCGTGGAAGTCACGGAAGCGGTCGAGACGGATCTGCACCTCGCCCTCGACGTAGCGCACCTGCACGTCGCTCCGGGTAACTCCGGGGGCGTCGAACACCACGAGATAGGCGTCGTCGGACTCCAGCACGTCGTACGAGAGGGGCTTGCGCTCCTGGACTTTCCCGACGCCGCGGCCGACCCGTTCCAGAACGGCGTTGGCCGCCGACTTGCCGAACTCCTTGAACCCGGTCATAGTTCGATCTCTTCGAGGCAGTCGGTGCCGCCACAGAGCGGACAGGAGAGGTCGGAGACGGTGTGATCGTCGGCGATATCGTACGTATAGTGATTCTCGAACATATCGAGCTCGCAGTCGGCGCTCGTACATTTGATCTCCTTCGTTGCAGGCATAGGTTGGGGTTAGGGTGCGCGACTAATCAACATTAGCCTTCGTGGGAGTGCGTCACTCGCCCCCGACGCGGCGGCCCGCGTGGACGGTGAACTCGGCGTCCGCGGCGAACCGGAGGAGTGACCGGTCGAGAGCGTCTCGACGGCGCCGGCGGTCATTCGGCGGGCCGTATCTCCGCGGGGACGCCATCGCCCGGCCGGAGCGTCGGCGTGACTCGCAGGTCGTCGAGGGCGTCCTGTGGCACGTCGATATCGAAATCGCGCACTAGACGCGCGAGCGTCAGCGTCGCCCCCGAGAGGGCGAACTGCTTGCCGACACAGGCGTGTGGGCCGGACGAGAAGGGAAAGTACGCCGGCACGTTGTTGGGGTTTCGCCGCTCCCAGCGGCCCGGGTCGAAGGTGTCGGGGGCGTCGAAGTAGCGGTCGGAGCGGTGGATGGACCACTGGGGCATGATGACCGCCGCGCCCTCGTCGACGCGGTAGTCGCCGAGACGGGCTTTCCGACCGGCCCGACGGAACACCGCCCACGCGGGCGGGTAAAGCCGCAGGGCTTCACGATACACTCGCATCGTGTAGGCGAGGTCACGAACGTCGCCGTGGGTCGCCGGGCCGGACCCGAGGACCGCCTCGGCTTCCTCGCGGACCCGTTCGCGAACGTCGGGATACCACGAGAGCAGTGCCGTCGTGTAGGTGAGACTCAGCGCCGTCGTCTCGTGGCCGGCGATGAGAAAGGTCGACACCTCGTCGCGGATCTGGTTCTCGGGATAGTCGACCGCGGAGTCGTCCTCGGCCTGGACGAGCATGGTCACCATGTTTCGCCCTGCATTGCCCTCGTCGATCCGGCGGCGCTGGCGCTCGATGATGCCTTCGCTCAGGTCGCGGATGCCCTCGGCGGCCTCGCGGAACGCGGGGGAGATACGCGTCGGGAGCCACGCCGGGCCGACGCTGGCGAGGTCGAACTCGAACTCCGTGCCGGCGGTCTGCATCCACTCGTGAAACTGCTCGGCGCGGTCGGCGCCGATATCCTCGCCGAGCAACACCTCGGAGGCGACACGAACGGTCAGCCGCGTCATCTCGCGGTGGAGGTTGGTGTCGAACCGGCCGCGGTCGGTCCAGTCGTCGGCGATGGATTCGACGCGCTCGCCGACGCTGTTCGCGTAGGCCCGCACCTGCCGGCTGTCGAACGCGGGGTTCATGATCGACCGCTGCTGGCGCCAGAGGGGGCCCTCGCTCTGGACGAGACCGCCCTCGGCGATGAGCGCCGCCGACTCCTGGGCGGGGACGCGCTCGAACGTCTCGGGGCGGGAGAGGGCGTCGTGGACGAGTTCGGGGTTCGTCAACACCACGAGCGGCGCACGGCCCGGAATCGGAACGGCCACGCCGTCGCGGTAGCGGGACTGCATCGTCTCCAGAAATCGAAACGTGTCCCGGCCGAATCGAACGGCGTTCAGGAGACCGGCTTGGGGCGGGTTCGGGAGCGCCTTCGGCATACCCGGAGGTAGGGGTAGGTCGACTTGTGCCTTTGGGGTAGGGCCGCACGAACACGGTTTTACGCGTCGACCGCCAACCGCCCCCTATGACTGACCCCGCCGATCCGACGGTCACGATCGTCGACGGCTACGTCGACGAACCCGCCCACTTCGGGGTCCCACCGTACGTCTCGACGTACCCCCGTTTCACCGCCGGTGCACTCGTCGACGCCGGCGTTCCGGAATCGGAGATTGCGTACCACACCATCGACGAACTCCGCGACGACCGCTCGAAGTGGCGCGACGTGGCCGACGCCGACCTCATGATCTACCTCGGTGGTATGACCGTCCCCGGCAAGTACGTCGGGGGGACGCCCGCCGAACCCGACGAGGTGCGTGAACTGGCGTGGGCCGCCGACGGGACGACGCTCATGGGTGGCCCCGTCCGCTTCGGCGTCGGCGAGGAGAACGCCGGCGCACAGGATATGGAGCGCAAGGATCTCGACTACGACTTCGTAGCCAAAGGCGACGTGGAGGCGGCGGCCCACGATCTCGTGGCGAGTGGGCTAGAGGGCTTTGGCGACCGCATGCGCGACAACGCCGACCTCGACCGCTGGGCCGCGATGGGTGCGTTCGTCGTCGAGGACCACCCCAACCACCCCAACTACCTGATCGCCGAACTCGAAACCTCGCGGGGCTGTGCCTACCGGTGTTCCTTTTGCACCGAACCGCTGTACGGCGACCCCGCGTTCCGCTCGGCCGATTCGGTCGTCCGCGAAGTCGAAGCACTCTACGACCGGGGCGTCCGCCACTTCCGCCTGGGCCGCCAGGCCGACATCCTCGCGTTCGGCGGCGACGGCGAGGCGCCCAACCCAGACGCGATCCGTCGCCTGTACGCCGGCATCCGCGAGGTGGCGCCGGAGCTAGAGACGCTCCACCTCGACAACATGAACCCCGTCACCATCGTCGACTACCCGGAGCGCTCGCGGGAGGCCATCCGGATCATCGCCGAACACAACACCGCCGGCGACACCGCCGCGTTCGGCCTCGAATCCGCCGATCCAGTCGTCCAGGAGGAGAACAACCTGCTCGTCACCGCCGACGAGTGTCTCGAAGCGGTACGCGTCGTCAACGAGGAGGCGGGGTGGCGCCCCGGCGACGACCCCTCAGCCGCGCCGACGACCGGCGATAGCGCCGCGAACCGCCTCCCGAAGCTCCTGCCGGGAATCAACCTCGTCCACGGCCTCGCGGGCGAGCGCGCGGCGACTTTCAATCATAACAAACGCTTCCTCCAGCGGGTGTACGACGAGGGGCTGATGCTCCGCCGGATCAACATCCGGCAGGTGATGGCCTTCGCGGGGACGGAGATGAGCGACACCGGCGCCGACATCGCCCGCGACCACAAAAAACAGTTCAAGACGTACAAACGCGAGGTGCGCGAGGAGATAGATCAGCCCATGCTCCGCCGGGTCGCGCCGGCGGGGACCGTTCTCCCCGACGTGCACACGGAGTACCACGAGGGCGGGAAGACGTTCGGCCGGCAGTTGGGAACCTACCCGCTTCTCGTCGCCGTGCCGGGGGAACACGAACTGGGGACGACGATGGACGTGGCGCTCGTCGACCACGGCTACCGATCGGTGACGGGCGTCCCACATCCGCTCGACCCCAACACGGCGTCGATGGACGAACTCACGGCGCTCCCGGGCGTGGGTCGGTCGACGGCGGGCGATATCGTCGTCAATCGGCCGTACGCCTCGCTCGGCGAGGTCGACATCGACGCCGACCTGTCGGAGTTCGCGGCGGTCGGTGCGCCCGAGGCGGCCGACTAGGCGACGGCCTCGTAGAGGTCGACGGCGACGTACGTGGTGTCGGCGCATCGGCGTTGCTCACCGCGGAGGGATCGAGCGTGGCGCTCCGGGAAAACCGCTACCGAAACCGAAACAGCCGGCGGTGGCGACGGTCAGGCCGGCCGAAAGGAGGGCACGACGATGCACCGCGGGGGTTCGAACACCCGCTGGTATAGTCGACCCGGATCGAGGATCGGCGTTAGAAGTCCTCGTCGATGATTTCGCCGACGGCGAAGTTGGATTTGACCTCGCTGACCTCGATTTTGACGCGTTCGCCGATTTCGGCGCCGGGCACGATGATGACGTAGCCGCGTTCGACGCGGGCGATGCCGTCGCCCTGCTTGCCGATATCCTCGATTTCGACGTACCGGATCTCGCCGATCTCGACGGGTGGCTGTGGCTCCGAGGTGGGGGAGTCGGATTCGGAGACCGCCTCCGATTCGGCCCGGTCCCGAGAGATAAGCGCCACCCGGTAGGTTTCGTCGGGGTCGACCGACCCCGTCTCGATTTCGCGCTGGGGTACCTCGATCACGTACGATCCGTCCTCCGACCGCACACTCGCGCTGAACAGACACAACAGGTTATCTGAGATCTCCACAGTGTAAACCTCCATGTCAACCTGTGTCGGGACCGTTAAATGTGTATCGCCGTCGTACGCCTCGTTGGACGCCGGAAACGGTGGGACGGGGAATCGTCCGTCAGTTCCGGCGGGTCGCCACGACCGTCCGTCTCAGCGAGAGGCGCCGTCGGGCGTTTTCGCCCCCTCCGAGTCGTACACCACTACCTCGTCCGACCCCGTCTCGACCGGCTCGTAGTTGTCGCGGACGCCGATGGCCTCCGCCAGTTCGCGGATCGCCCGTTCTTTGAGCGCCCGCGCCAGATCCTCGGCGTCCGCGCGTGAAATGTCGCGCCCGAGCCCCTCGCATTCGTGGGCACGGACCATCCCCGCCTCGTCGACCGCCTCGCCCATCGGCTGGCTCGTCCCGCCGAGAGCGACGCTGAAGGGGTAGGTTGCACAGATCAGCGGCCGGTCGTCGTGGACGGTGCACCGACCGTCGCCCTCGCTCTCCTCGTAGAACGTACAGTCGCCGCAGGCGTCGGTTTGCAGCGCCCACTCGAACGTCTCACCCTCCGGCCCGTCCGGGCCCTCGGAGAGGCCGTAGGGCATCGGCCGCGCCACGTCTCGCCAGTCGTAGTCGCCGGTGGCCTGCAACTCGCGCACCTCGTCGGGGAACACCGTCGCCGTATGCGGGTCTCCCCCGACGGCCTCGCCGTCTCCCCGAGGGCCCTCCGAGTCCTCGTTCGCCTTACAACACGCCCCACACCGCGTACACTCGAAGCCGATGGACTCGATGGCGTCGGCGAGGTCGCTCACGTCCAAGTCCCGTGCGCGAGCGAGTTCGGCTTCGAGCGACTCCATACCGGGCGTGGGCGGAGGACGTTCAAAAGGCCGTCGCCCCGACTATCGCGGCCCGACCCGTCCCGTCGCGGCGTCGAAGCGCACCCGCCGCTCGACGGCGAGTTTGTCGAGGTGGGCGCGTACCGTCGCCGCCGCGAGGTCACGGACGCCCGAGAGGTCACGGTCGTACGCCGCATCGAGGACGGCATCCACCGAGTCGGCGCCCGATCGGACCGCCCTCTCGATCCGTCGCTCCCGATCCAGACGGTGGTGATAGAGGCGACGAATCGTCGCGTCGGGGTCGTCGATCACCGGGCCGTGTCCCGGATACAGGCGCGTGGCGTCGCGGGCGAGGAGGCGACGGAGCGCGACCAGATACGCGCGCATGTCGCCCTCCGGGGCCACGACGGCGACGCTCCCCGACGCGCGAGCGAGGTCACCGACGAGGACGCCGTCTCCCGTCCCGAGGGCGACGTGATCCGGGGCGTGGCCGGGCGTGTCGAGAACCGTCAGGCCGCCGACTCGCTCCCCGTCGGCGAACGTACGATCCGGGACGACGCCGGTCGCGGCCTCGAATCGCGCCTCGCGCCCGCGACGTGCCCACACCGTCGCGCCCGTCTCGGCGGCGTAGGCGGCGACGCCGCCGACGTGGTCGGGGTGTGTGTGCGTGACGGCGATGCCGGTCACGTCGCGCGCGGCGACGGCGGCGTCGAGGGCGTCGGTGCGGGCACCTGGGTCGACGAGCAGCGAGCCTGCCGGCTCGTCGACGGGAAGCGAGCCCGCCGGCTCGTCGACGAGATAGGCGTTCGTCTCCCCGCCGGCGGTCGTCGCCGTCGGGACGGGGACGCGTTTCACTTTTCGATGATGCTCTCCTCGACGGCTTCGCCGAAGTGTCGGGCCACGTCCTCGTAGTAGACGAGCATCTCGTCGCCGGCTTCGAGGTCGGTGACGGCCGTCCGTCCCTCGCGGGTGTGGACCTTGATCGTCTCGGCGTTCTGGAGGAGCGTCTCGATGCGGTCGACGCCCTCCTCGGTCTCGACTTCGGCCTGCACGCGGAACATGGGGCGTTTCTCGATTTTGACGCGGCCGACCACGGTTTCGCGGGTGTTGCCATCCGTATCGACGATCTGTACCTCGTCGCCGCTCCCGAGTTCGGCGAGATACTGCGTGCCGCCGCCGGGCGAGCGAACGTAGGCGTGGACGGCGCCCGCGTTCACCCGGAAGGGGCGGGAGGCGACGTACGGGGATTCGGCCGTCTCGGCGTGGACGAAAAAGAGCCCGCGGGACATCGATCCGACGAGCATCCCCTCGTTGCCCTCCATGAGCGACCCGGTGTCGACACAGACCCGGTCGGCCATGCCCGTCCGCTCGACCGTCGTCACTTCGGCATACTGTAGATCGAGATGTTCGCGCTCGGCGGCGTCCCGAACCTCGCAGGTGCGGCGAATCTCGTCGGGGTCGCCGGAGTCCAGCAAGACGCCGTCGGACCCGATCTCCAGCGTCTCGAAGGCCGTTCCCGCCTCCTCGGCCGTCGTGACGCCGGCGATCAAATCCGTCTCGTCGCCGATGCGGGCGATGAGGTTTTCCAGGGGGATGATCGTCCAGTCCTCGCCGACGACGATGGTGTACTCGGCTTCGGTCGCCGCTTCTTCGGCGAAGGCCTCGTACTCCTCGTCGAAGATGCGGACGTAGGCGCCCTGTGCCCGGTCGTCGTCGCGGCGGAGCGTCGAGAGGTCGGCCGACCCGGAGAAATCGGGGGGAAGATCGACCGTCCCGTCCCCCTCGCCGTTCTTGCCGACGACGTACGCGTCCGCTTCGGGCCGGTCCGGCTCGGCGTCCTCGACCAGGTCCGCGTCGGTCCGGAACGCCGCCACCTTCACGTCACCGAGTTCACGCACCTGTGCTACGTCGGCTTCGTCGACCAGCACCCAGTCGACGCCGGCTTCCAGACCGGCCGTGATGCGCTCTTTCCGCGACTCCCAGTCGCCGACTGTCCCGTCGGCTTTCAGCCACACGCTCCGTGTCATTATCGGCAACTCGGGAGGGCGTGGCTTGAACGTGGCGGATAGCGGTACGGTTAGGCTTCGAGCAGCCCGCTCCGTCGAAGCGCCTCGTCGACGCCGGCGTCGTCGTGGATGACCGCCGAGATGGCACGCGTGATGGCGCCGGGGTCGTCGTGCTGAAAGATGGAACGCCCCATCGAGACGCCGGCGGCGCCGCCGTCCATCGCGCCACGAACCATTCGGACGGTCTGGCGGTCGGTGCCGCGACTGCCACCCGCGATGACGACGGGCAGGCGCGTCGCCTCGCAGACGGGGGCGAAGCTGTCGCCGTCGCCGCTGTACCCCGTCTTTACCACGTCCGCCCCGAGTTCCTCCGCGAGGCGGACGGCGTGGCCGAGGGCTTCGGGGTCGTCCTCCGCGATGGCCGGACCGCGGGCGTACGCCATCGCGAGGGTCGGGACGCCGAGTTCCTCGGCGCGCTGGGTCACCTCGGCGAGGTCGGTCATCTGTTCGGGTTCGTACTCGGAGCCGACGTTGATGTGGAAGGAGACGGCGTCGGCGCCGGCCCGAAGCGCGGCTTCGACCGTGCCCGTCCGGCGCTTGTCGTCTTCGTCCGGGCCGATGTTCGTCGACCCGTTGAGATGGACGATGTAGCCCGCCCCGTTTTTCGAGTCGTGGACGCGTGGCGCGATCCCTTTCTGCGTGAGGACGGCGTCGGCGCCGCCGTCGGTGATGGCGTCGATGGTGGCTTCGATATCCACCAGCCCCTTCACCGGCCCCATGGTGACACCGTGGTCCATCGGGACGATCAGGTAGCGGTCGTCTGTGGAGATGCGCCGGAGGCGCGCCCGTGTTCCCGTATTCATGTGTTACCCTGTACCAGTGGCGCTTATGTACGTTCCGGATGCGGCTGTTCGTTCGACGGCGGCGCCCCGCGGAGCGCCCCTTGCTTCAGTTCTCGCGCCTTCGATTCGAGGCGGTTCGCCACGGTCACGGGCGGATCGCCGCGCTCGACGCCCTGGGCGATGATGTCGACCAAGGCGGAGCCGACGATGACGCCGTCGGCGCCGGCTTCGATCACCCGCTGGGCGTGGTCGCCCGACGAGATACCGAAGCCGACGGCCTTGGGTACGTCCCACTCCGCGATGCGTGCCAGGCTCTCCTCGGTCCGATCCGAGAGGTCGGTCCGCGCGCCGGTCGTCCCCAGTCGGGCCTGCACGTAGACGTAGCCCGACACCTGCGACATGATCCGCTCCAGGCGCTCCCCTTTCGTCGTCGGCGCGACGATGAAGACGAGTTCGCAGTCGTGGGCGTCACACGCCTCGCGCAAGGGCGCGGCCTCCTCCGCGGGCAGGTCGGGCACGACGAACCCCTCGATGCCGACCTCGGCCGCGCGGCGGACGAACGCCTCCGGTCCCCGCTCCGTGCCCTCGCCGAACTGGTAGATGAGGTTGTAGTAGGTCATACAGACCAGGGGCACGTCCACGTCGAGGTCAGCGACGAACTCGAAAAAACGGGGTGGCGTCATCCCGCCCTCGAGCGAGCGGACGATTGCGCTCTGGATGGTCGGCCCCTCGGCGATGGGTTCGGAGAAGGGCAGGCCGAGTTCGATGATGTCCGCACCGCCGCGTTCGAGCGCCTCGACGTACGACAGCGACGCCTCGTAGTTCGGGTCGCCCGCGGCGAGGTAGGGGACGAAGGCGGGGCCGTCGGCGAAGGCGTCGGAGATTCGGCTCATCAGAACCCCCCCGTCTCGGCGAAGGTTTCCATCTCCGGTGCGTTCTCGATGTCGCGGTCGTGGGTCTCCTCGAGGACGGTTTCGAGGTCCTTGTCGCCGCGCCCGGAGATGTTGAGCAGGATGACCTCGCCCAGATCCTCGTGGTTCTCCTCGACGTAGGCGACGGCGTGGGCAGATTCGAGCGCGGGGATGATCCCCTCTAGCTGTGAGAGGCGGTGGAACCCCTCCAGCGCCGGGTCGTCGGCGACGTTGACCGCCGTGACGCGCCCGCGGTCGACTAGGTCGGCGAGTTCGGGGCCGACGCCGGCGTAGTCGAGCCCGGAGGAAACGCTGTGGGACTCCATGATCTGCCCGTCGCGGTCCTGGAGGACACGCGTCCGGGAGCCGTGGAGGACGCCCTCGGTGCCGGTCGAGAGCGTCGCGGAGTTGGGCGCGACGCCTTCCGCCTCGTCGACCTCCAGACTGCTGCCACCGGCCTCGACGGCGTAGAGGTCCACGTCCTCGTCGGGGACGAACTCCGCGAACAGGCCCATCGTGTTCGAGCCGCCGCCGGCACAGGTGAGCACGGAGTCGGGGAGGCGACCGGCCTTCTCGATCATCTGCTCGCGGGCCTCCTCGGAGATGACGCGCTGGAAGTCACGCACCATCGACGGGAACGGGTGGGGGCCGACGACGCTCCCGATGACGTAGTGGGTGTCCTCGACGTTTGTCGCCCAGTCTCGCATCGTCTCGCTGATGGCCTCTTTCAGCGTGCCGCGGCCGACGGTCACGGGGGTGATCGCCGCGCCGTTGAGCCGCATCCGGAACACGTTGGGGCGCTGGCGGTTGATGTCCCGCCGCCCCATGTACACCTCGCAGGGCATCCCGAGATGCGCACACGCCATGGCCGTCGCGGTGCCGTGCTGTCCGGCGCCCGTCTCCGCGATAATGCGATCCTTGCCCATGTACTTCGCCAAGAGCACCTGCCCGAGCGCGTTGTTCAGTTTGTGGGCACCGCCGTGAAGGAGGTCCTCGCGTTTGAGATACACGTCGCGGTCGTACCGGTCCGAGAGGCGGTGGGCCTTCTGGAGCGGCGTCGGTCGGCCGCCGAAGTCGGCCAGGCGCTCCCGGAAGTCGTCCATGAAGCCGTCCTCGTTTTCCAGCACGTACCGTTCGTACGCGTCGTCCAGTTCCTCGATGGCGGGCATCAACGCCTCGGGAACGTACTGTCCGCCGTACTCGCCGAACTTGCCTGTGTGAGAACTCATGCTGTGGTAAATCGTCGCACGTTGTCGGTCACTTCGCCGTCCATGATCGCGCTGCCGATCAGCAGGGCGTCGGCACCCGCCGACCGCATCCGCCGCACGTCGTCGACAGATCCGATCCCGCTCTCCGCGATCAGCGTCACGTCGTCGGGGACGTGGGGCGCGATGGACTCGAAGGTGTCGAGGTCGACTTCGAGTTTGGCCAGATCACGGTTGTTGACGCCGATCAGGGCCGCCCCCGCGTCGAGCGCCCGATCGAGTTCAGCGCGCGTGTGGACCTCGACCAGCGGCTGGAAGCCCCGCTCCTCGGCTGCGGCGAGGAGACCGGGCAGGTCGTCGACGAACCGCGCGATCAACAAGGTTAGATCCGACGCCACGAGGTCGAGTTGGGACTCCTCGACGATAAAGTCCTTGCGCAGAACGGGCACGTCGACCGCCGACCGGACGCGTTCGAGCGCGTCGGTCGACCCGCCGAAATGTTCCGGTTCGGTCAACACCGAAATCGCCGTCGCCCCGCCCGCGACCATCGCTCGCGCGAGGTCGGCGGGGTCGTCGTCGCGTCGTCCCTCGGTCGTCGGACTGGTCGGTTTCACTTCCGCGATCACCGGCACCCGTCCCTCGTCTTCGGCCGCCGCGAGGGCTGCCGGGAACGAGCGGGCGTCGACCGAGAGGCGCTCCTCGCCGCCGGCCCGGTCGTGGGCGGCGGCCAGGATCGATCGCACCGTCGGCGCCAGTTCTTCACCATTAGCGTCCATCATTGTACACTAACGGACTGATTTGCACATAAGCCTTGCGTCCCACTTTTGTGGAGACCGGCACGTTGCTCACGCATGGAGGGCATCTACGCACGCGACGCGCCGGTCCTCGGTCGGGCGGTCCAGATCGGCGTGGCCGGCGACCGGGTCATCAGCGTCTCCTTTCCCGAGACGGCGCCGGCAGACGCCGACCCCGAGCATCCGCTCTTGGATCGGATCTTCGACTACCTCGACGGCGCCGACGACCACTTCGACGACGTGACCGTCGCGCTTACCGTCCCGACCGAGCAACGGACCGTGCTCGAAGCCGTTCGGAACGTCCCGTACGGCGAGACGGTCGACGTGGCGCGCGTGGCGCGCCTCGCCGGCCTCGACGACGAGGACGCGGACGACCTAGACACCGTGCGTGGGGCGCTCCGAGCGAACCCGGTGGCGCTTTTCATCCCGGACCACCGCGTCTCGGGGCCGGGCGCGACGCCGCCGGCCGTCGCCGAGCGGCTGCGCGAGTTGGAACGCTAGCGCTCGTGGACCACGAACTCCAGCGCATTCACCAGATAGTGGGCCACGATCACCGCGGCCAGACTCCCCGTGAGGACGAACGCCGCCGCGAGGACGAACCCCAACGTTCCGGTGACGACGACGCCGGCCCGGCCCTGCGCGCCGTGCCCGAGGGCGAAGGCAACGGAGGAGAACGCAGCGAGGAGCCACGGCGAGAGGTCAAAGCCCGTCGCGAACGCGCCGATCAGCACGCCCCGAAAGAGGAGTTCCTCGAATCCGGCGACGAGGGGGAGCACGACCAGTAACAGGGCCGCCCACCCGGGGACGGAGTCGGGCGCCATCGCCTCCCGAAGCGCCGTCGCGTCGCCGAAGCCGAACCGATCGCTCAGGCGCGAACCGACGGTGTTGGCGCCGTGGAGCGTAACACCGAGGCCGACACCGACGGCGAGGGGGTACAACGCGAGCGAGTCGGCGCCGAGTCCGAGCGATGCCGGCGGAATCGACGCGACCCACATCCCCACGAGGAGCAGCGAGGCGAACAGCCCCTGCGAGACGACGACGTTGAGGAGGAGCGTCGCCGTCGAGAGGTTCGGGGGACTGGATCGACCGTCGTCGACGACGCGGGCGTCGAGCGTGGCGGGATACTCCGTCGCCGTCGGCGTCTCCGGGACCGGTGGTTCCGACGGTGTAAGTGCGGTCGCCGAGGCACGCGCGAGAAGCAACAGCCCCACGAGGACGACGCCGACGAATCCGGCGAAGGCCGTCCACTCGGACATTAGCGAACTCCCATCGGAGTCGAAACAGGAAGTCGACGGGCGCGAATCCCTACTGCGGACTGGGGCTGCTCGGGCCCTGGTTGACGCTCTGTTTGTCGAGCGCCGAGCCGGTGATCGTCTTGAGCCGGTCGACCAGCGAGTCCTTCTCGGGTTCGCCTTCGAGGGCCACGTCCAGCACCTCGCTGATGTGGCTGACGGGGATGATCTCGATCATGTCCTCGTACTCGTCCTCGATCATCACGTCCTGCATGTTGGCCTCGGGGATGATGACCCGATCACAGCCGGTCTTGGCGGCGGCCTCGATCTTGTGCGTGACGCCGCCGACGGGGAGCACGTCACCCCGGACCGAGAGCGAGCCGGTCATCGCGAGCGACTGATCGACGCCGACGCCCTCCAACGCGCTGATGACCGCCGTGGCGACGGTGATGGAGGCGGAGTCGCCGTCGACGCCGCCCTCGCCCGCCTGCACGAACTGGATGTGGATGTCCTTCTGGGTGATGTCCTCGTCCGAGAACTTCTTGATGATGGCGGAGACGTTCGACACCGCTTCCTGAGCCATCTCCTTCAGTTGGCCCGTGGCGATGACCTCGCCGGGACCCTGCGAGGGCGTCACCTCGGCCATCACGGGGAGGACGATACCGGAGTCCTCGCCCATCACGGCGAGTCCGTTGACGCGGCCGACGACGTACCCCTCGCTGACCTGCAGTTCGTAGTCCTTGCGGCGCTGGATGTAGTCGTCCGCGAGCTGCTGTTCGATACTCCGGGAGCGGCCCTTCGCCTGCAGGATGTGGTCCCGGGTGGTGTACTCCGCGTCTTCGGCGCGGGCGATGTCGCCCGCGACACGGACCAGACCACCGAGGTTCCGGAGTTCGAGGGTCAGGTGGCCTTTCCGGCCGGCGCGTCGGCGGGCCTCGAGGATGACCTCCTCGATGGCCTTGTCGGTGAAGTGGGGCAGGCGGCCGTCCTTTTCAACTTCCTGGGCGATGAACCGGGCGTACTTCCGGCGCATCTCCGGGGTGTCCTCGATGGTGTCGTCCATGTACACCTCGTAGCCGTAGCCCTTGATCCGCGAGCGGAGCGCGGGGTGCATGTTCTCCATGGCGTCGAGGTTCCCGGCGGCGATCATGACGAAATCACAGGGGACGGGTTCGGTCTGGACCATCGCGCCCGAGGAGCGCTCGGACTGGCCGGTGATGCCGAACTCGCCCTCCTGAATCGCCGTCATCAGGTGCTGCTGGGAGCGCACGTCGAGCGTGTTGATCTCGTCGATGAACAGCACGCCCTTGTTGGCCTTGTGGATGGCACCCGGTTCGACGCGGTCATGCGAGGGCGTCTCCATGCCACCGGACTGGAACGGGTCGTGGCGCACGTCGCCCAGCAGCGCGCCGGCGTGGGCGCCCGTGGCGTCCTCGAACGGCGCCGTCTGCTGATCCGCGGTGTTCACGATCAGGTTCGGAATCATCGCGTCGGAGCCACGGGAGCCGTAGCGGAACGCGAGGTAGATGATCCCGGCCGCGAGGATGCCGAGCAGGATGTTCCCGGCGATGATCAGCGAGTAGCCCAGCACGATGGCGATGATGATCCACATCAAAAAGGAGCGCATCTGGTTGCGCTTGCGGGCCTCTTCCTTGTGGGCCTCGACGATCTGATCGCCCTTCCCCGAGGGCACGGTCCGAACCTTCGGTTCGTTGCCGTCGTCGGGGTTGTGGTAGACGAGAACGTCTTGGAGTTCCTCCTTGGGGAGGAGTTCGCTCATCGCCTTCGCGAGCATCGACTTGCCCGTCCCGGGCGAGCCGATCATCATGACGTGTCGGCGCTGTTTGGCCGCCTTCATCACGACGTCGCGGGCGTGTTCCTGTCCGATCACCTGATCGACCAGACGGTCGGGGACCTGAATCTCGGCGGTCGACTCGATCTGGAGCCCACCGAGGAGGCCGTCCTCCGCGTCCTCGTCGATTTCGGCGTCGATCTGGACGTCGCTGCCGAGGTCCTCGATGGACCCCTCGTCCGCGCCGTCACCCGGTTGGTCACCGGGTTCCGGTCCGGACGGGACAGGGACGTCGTCTTCCCATTCGTCGGCCCCGCCAGCGTCGTCACGGGCCGGGTCGTCGTCGACCCGTTCCGCGCCGTCGGCCGGGCGCTTGTCCGTGTTCGTGTCGTCGTTCATAGAACGGTATCGTTGGTCGAACTGAAGGGTTAGCGACTGATATACTTTCTCCCCCTGAGTATCGTTTATGATGGCGAGAGCCGCCGTTTTGAACCCGTCTTCCGCCCGAATTCGGACGACACCGGAACTCGTCGATTTTATGAACACGGGCGTGTACGTCGACATCATGCGGGGGTTCTACATCGGCCGGTTCCAGCCGTATCACGACGGCCACCACCGGATGGTTGCCGAAATCGTCTCCGAGGTCGACGAACTCGTTCTCGGTATCGGCAGTGCCGGTCACTCCCACACGACGCGTGACCCGTTCACCGCGGGCGAGCGGGTGATGATGGTCACCAAATCCGTCGCGGAGTTCGACTGTACGACGTACGTCGTCCCCATCGAGGATCTGGACCGCAACTCGGTCTGGGTGAGTCACGTCCAGAGCATGTCGCCTTCCTTCGACGTGGGCTACTCCAACAACCCGCTCGTCATCCAGCTGTTCGAGGAGGCGGGCGTCGAGGTGCGCCAATCGCCCATGTTCAACCGCGACGTACTGGAGGGGTCGGAGCTTCGCGACCGGATGATCGAGGGCGGCGAGTGGCAACATCTCGTCCCCGATCCGGTCGTCGAGGTAATCGACGAAGTCGGCGGCATCCGGCGCATTCAGCGGGTGAGCGAAACCGACACCAACGGGCCATGATCACGCTCGCCTCCGACTTCGGCTCCCCGTATCCGGCCGCGATGAAAGGCGTCGTCCTGCAGCGAAGCGACGCCCGACTCGTCGACGTGAGCCACGACCTGCCGCGGGGGGCGATCCGCGCGTCGGCGTTCTGGCTCCGCGAAGTCCTCCCCACCTTCCCCCCGGCGACCCACCTCGCCGTCGTCGACCCCGGCGTCGGCACCGACCGCGCCGTTCTCGTCGCCCGCGCCGGCGATCACACCCTCGTCGGCCCGGACAACGGCCTCCTCGTCCCCGCGGCTCGACGGATCGGGGCCGACGCCGACGCCGGCGTGGACTGGTTCCACGCCGACCCCGGGGACCCGGATTCGACCACCTTCCACGGCCGCGACGTGTTCGCGCCGCTGGCGGCGGAGATTCACGAGATGGTCACGAGCGGGGGCGTCGACGCCCTCGACAGCCTCGACCGCCTGACGCCCGCCGAGCCGGTCGACTGTCAGCTCCCCGAAGCGACGGTCGAGGGCGACGGCGCCGAGGGGTTCGTCGTCGCCGTCGACGGCTTCGGGAACGTGATCACGAACGTCCCCGGCGACTTCCTCGGCGGGCGGGACGTGGTGCGGGTGAACGGCGAGGAGGTGCCCGTCGGGGAGACGTTCGGGGCGGTCGATCCCGGGAACCCGCTGGTCGTCGTCGGCAGCCACGGCTACGTCGAGTGCGACGTGAACGACGGCCGCGGCGACGAGTGGTTCGGTCTCTCGCCCGGCAACGCGGTGGAAATCGACGGCACTGAATGATTCACGGAGGGGCCGCCGTACCTGTCCGTGGATTCCCGTCGGATCGTCCCGGCGAGAATCGACGACGACTTCCGAAACTCCCGATCAGCGCGCCGCGATCACATCGTCGATGCGGAGGATCATCGTCGCGGCTTCGGCGGCGGACCCGATCGCCTCGCGTTTCACCGCCGCGGGGTCGAGGATACCGTGCTCGACCGGGTCGCCGACGACCCCGCTACGCCCGCTGGCGATGATGCCCGCGCGCCCCTCGCGTTCGTGGTGGGTGCGCAGATCGACCAGCGCGTCGATGGGGTCCATGCCGGTGTTCTCGGCGAGCGTGCGCGGGATGGCCTCCACCGCGTCGGCGAAGGCCTCGACCGCGAGCTGTTTGCGGCCGGCGATCCGCGAGGCTGCCTCGCGGACGCGGCTCGCGACCGCGATTTCGGTCGCGCCGGCGCCGGGGACCACCCCGCCGGATTCGACCGCGGCGACGACGCCGTCGACGGCGTCCGTCACCGCGCGTTCGAGTTCGTCGACGACGTGTTCGGTGCCGCCCCGGAGAAGGAGGGTCACGGCCGCCGCGGCCACACCACCCTCGACGACGACGAGGTCGTCGCCGCCGAAGCGCTCGATGTCGACCGCGTCGGCGTGGCCGAGGTCGTCGGGGTCGATATCCACCACCGTGCCGAGTCGGCGCGCGCCGACCGCGCGGGCGATGGCGGTGGCGTCGCTCCCCGACACGTTGCCGAACGCGAGGATGCCGGCGCGGGTGAGGTGGCTGGCGACGCGGTCGTCGATCTTCTTCGTACAGAAGAGGACGTCGACACCGGCGTCGGCGAGCGCCGACGCGTAACCGCGGAGCTCCGTCTCCTCGGCGTCGAGTGCGGCGTCCAACTGGTCGACGCTCGTGATCGAGTACTCGGTGTCGACCGCCCCCTTGCGTACGTCGAGTTTCACGTCCACGACCGCAACGGTCGCGTCGGGGATCGACCGGGGCATGGCGTCGGACAGGGGCTCCTTGTCGACGACGACCCCCTCGATCAGACGAGTCGCGCTCGAACTCGCGCCCGTGTGTGTGGTGACGTGAATGCTCTCGCGGTCGATGTCGCCGTCGGTGACGTGCCGGACGGCCGCGACGACGCGGTCCGCGAGCGTCTCGGCGGAGACGTCGCCCGTCCCCTTCCCGGTCATGCTCGACTCGGCGACGCGGACGAGCAAGTCGTCGTCGAGCGCCTCCTGAAGCGTCACCTCGTCGATGGCGGCCAACGCGATGCCGGCGGCCTCGTCGTACCCCTCGACGACGACCGTTGGGTGGAGGTCGGCGTCGAGAAGGTCCTCGGCGCGTACGAGGAGTTCACCCGCGAGGACGGCCGCCGTCGTGGTGCCGTCGCCGACGGCCTCCTCCTGTGTTTCGGCGGCTTCGACGATCATCTTCGCCGCCGGGTGTTCGATGTCCATCTCACCGAGGATGGTCGCGCCGTCGTTCGTGACGACGACGGTTCCGGAGGCGTCGACGAGCATCTTGTCCATGCCTCGTGGCCCGAGCGTGGTTCGGACGGCGTTCGCGACGGCTTTCCCCGCGCGAATGTTGGACTCCTGAGCCGATCGGCCCTGGGTCCGCTGCGTGTCCTCGGTGAGAATGTACAGCGGTTGCTGCATACGGGTACTCATGGTCACAGAAAGGGACGCTTGCAGTTCTATATATGCGTTGTCGGAGTCGGGCTAGCACGGAACACGACCATCAGCGCCAGTCGTACAGCGCGACTGCGCGGTCGGAGCGGTCGGAGACGCCGTGGGGGTTTCGCGCCGGCGACCGATCCCTGGCGCGGGCGACGAGGCCGTCGACGGCCCCGCGGGCGGTGCCGGTGACGACGGCCCGTCCGCTCGCGAACCACTCGGTGGGTGGCAGGTCGCCACGGAGCACCTCGCGGCCGGCGCCGAGGGCGTCACGCAGGGCTCGCCGGGTCGTCCCCGTGGCCGCGGCGGGTCGGACGCCGTAGTTCTTCACGAGGCGGTAGGCGAGCGCCCGGAACTCGGCGCCGCGGTCGCCCGTCGTAACGCCGCCGTCGGCGGAGTACTCCTGCCGGACGCACATGGCGGGGCGCCACGCCACGGCGTAGTCGAGGCCGGCGAGGCGGTGGGCGGCGTCCTGGTCGCCGCCGGTCTCCAGATACTCGTCGAACCCGTCGAGGGCGTCGAGTACGGGGCGTCGGAAAGCGACGTTGCCCTCGTTGAAGTAGGTCACTTCGCGGGAGCCGATCCGTTTGGTTTCGGACTCCTCGGTCGTCATGCCGCCGTCGAGCGTCCGGTGGGTCGGGCCGGTGACGACCGGCGCCTCGTCGAGGCCATCTTCGAGACCATCGAACCACGAGGGTTCGATCACGAAGTCGTGTCGGAGAATCGCGACCACGTCGCCAGTCACGGCTTCGAGGCCGGCGTTTCGAGCGACGTTCTCGGTCCGGGTCGACACCTCGACCAGCACGGCCACGTCGTCTCGGTCGCGAATCATCCCGGTAGTGCCATCGGTCGACGGACCGTTGACGACGACCACCTCGGCGTCCGGGACGTGGGCCGTCAGGGCGTCTAGCCCCGCAGCGAGTTGATCCCGGCCGTCGAGGGTCGGTACCACTACCGAGAGGTCCATATCCGACCACACCGACTCGGCGACCATAACGGTTCGCACTGCCGGCCCACGAGGGGCGCGCTCGCGCCCCTCGTGCTGAGTATTGGAACTCAGTACCAGTGTGTTGCCGAACGGGGGCGGCAACACGCCGGTGCAATGAACACGATCAGTCCACGACGTAGGACTGGTGCGAGCCGCGGGTCCGGAGGTCGACGAAGTGGTGTCGCGCGGCATCGCCCACGTCGCCGGTGAACGACCCGCCGGCGCCGATCCCGTACGTTTCGTCGGCGTCGCGTACGTCGTGGTCCGCGAGTCGATCCCTCACCGCCGCCGGAACCGCCTCGCCGTCGCCGATGTCGACGATAACGAGACGGTCGGTGAAGCTCTTCGCGAGAAACGCGTCGTCGACGGCCTCGTGTTTCCGGAGTTCGGCTACCAGTTGACGAAGTTCGGCCTCCCGATCGGTCATCCGCCGATGGTTGCTCCTCGTCATCAAAAGGAGTGTCCGCGAACGTCTTCGTACTGACGCGCGGAGCGATACCCTAGGGCCACAACGACACGCCTTTTCGGCCGGGCCGAGAAAGTCGAATATGGACGCGAAGCGGGAACTGACGAGCGTCGACCTCGCCGCTCTCCGCACCGAACTCAACCGGTACGAGGGCGCGAAAGTCGACAAGGCCTACCTCTACGACGACGACCTCCTCCGGTTTCGGATGCGGGATTTCGACCGCGGCCGCGTCGAACTGCTGATCGAGGTTGGCGAGGTGAAACGCGCCCACGTCGCCGACCCGGACCACGTCGCGGACGCACCGGGACGCCCGCCGAACTTCGCGATGATGCTCCGGAACCGCCTGAGCGGCGCCGATTTCGTCGGCGTGGAGCAGTACGAGTTCGACCGCATCCTCGTCTTCGAGTTCGAACGCGAGGACGCGAACACCCGCATCGTCGCCGAACTGTTCGGACAGGGAAACGTCGCGGTGTTGGACGAGTCGGGAGAGGTGATCCGGAGTTTAGAGACCGTCCGCCTGAAATCGCGGACGGTCGCGCCGGGGTCGCAGTACGGCTTTCCCGAGTCCCGCATCCACCCGCTGACGATGGACTACGACGCCTTCGTCCGGCGGATGGAGGAGTCCGATACGGACGTGGTGCGCACGCTCGCCACCCAGCTCAACTTCGGCGGCCTCTACGGCGAGGAACTCTGTTCCCGGGCGGGCGTCGAGAAGGCCCTCGACATCGCCGACGCCGACGACGACGTGTACCACGACCTCTACGACGCCATCGACCGTCTGGCCGAGCGACTCCGGGAGGGTGACATCGACCCCCGCGTCTATCTCGACGACGACCGGGTCGTCGACGTGACGCCGTTCCCTCTGAAAGAGCGCGAGGGGCTGGACGCGGAGGTGTACGACTCCTTCAACACCGCCGTCGACGACTACTTCTACCGCCTCGAGCGCGAACCCGAAGAGGAGACGTCGACGGGGCGGGAACGCCCGGATTTCGAGGCCGAAATCGCGAAACAGGAACGCATCATCGAGCAGCAAGAGGGGGCGATCGAAGGGTTCGACGAGGACGCCCAGGCCGAACGGGAGCGCGCCGAGGCGCTCTATGCCAACTACGACCTCGTCGACGACATCATCTCGACGGTCCGGGGCGCGCGCGAGGAGGGTCGCGGCTGGGACGAGATAGAGGAGACGCTCGCCGAGGGCGCGGAACGCGGCATTCCGGCCGCCGAGGCGGTCGTCGACCTGAACGCCAAGGAGGGGACGGTGACGGTCGACCTCGACGGGACGCGGGTGCCGGTCGACCCCTCGATGGGCGTCGAAAAGAACGCGGACGAACGGTACACGGAGGCAAAGCGGGTCGAGGAGAAAAAGGAGGGGGCACTGGCGGCGATCGAAAACACGCGCGAGGAACTCGAGGCGGTGAAGCGGCGGCGCGAGGAGTGGGAGGCCGACGACGGCGACGAGGCGGAACCGGTAGACGAGGAGCCGAAAGACCGGGACTGGCTCTCGATGTCGTCGGTGCCGATCAAACAACCCGAACACTGGTACGAGGAGTTCCGCTGGTTCCACACGAGCGACGGCTTCCTCGTCGTCGGCGGGCGGAACGCCGACGAAAACGAGGCACTGGTCAAAAAGTACATGGAGGGCAACGACCGCTTCTTCCACGCGCAGGCCCACGGGGGACCGGTGACGCTCCTGAAGGCGACGGGGCCGAGCGAGAAGGCGCGTGCGGTGGATTTCCCCGAGTCGAGCCTCGAAGAGGCCGCGCAGTTCGCCGTTGCCTACTCCTCGGTCTGGAAGGACGGCCGGTTCGCTGGCGACGCGTACATGGTCGAACCGGACCAGGTGTCGAAGACGCCCGAGAGCGGCGAGTACATCGAGAAAGGAGGGTTCGTCATCCGTGGCGACCGCACCTACTTCCGCGACGTGAGCGCGAGCGTGACGGTGGGGATCCAGTGCGACCCGGAGACGCGCGTGATCGGCGGGCCGCCGTCGGCAATCGAACCGGAGGCGGAGACGACCCTCCGCCTCGAACCCGGGAAGTACGCCCAGAACGACGCCGCGAAGCTGTGTTATCGCCGTTTCAAGGAGCGGTTCGTCGACGAGTCGTTCGTCCGGAAGATCGCCAGCCCGGACAGAATTCAGGAGTTCCTGCCGCCCGGCGGGAGCGACATCGTCGACGACTGATAGGGACTGTCGTAACCGTGTCCCGGCGGGTCGCTTAGACGGTACGGCAACCCACCGGCGCCGACGGCCGACGACCCGTACGAGAGAGTGTCAGCCAGCATATCTTTAATAGCGTAGCCGTCGTCCTAGGTCCGAGCAACTTGGACCAGCCCGTTGGCTCACACTACCATGATCACCGACTCCCTCACCTACCTTCGCGAGAGCGACGGGTGGGTCAAGACGGTCGTAATCGGCGGACTCCTGACGCTCCTCGGCTTCCTCGTGGTGCCGACGGTACTGGTCGCGGGCTATCTGGTCCGCGTCCTGCGCGGAACGATGCACGGCGACGACGACGCGCCGCGTTTCGACGACTGGGGCGACCTGGCCGGCGACGGAATCCGTGCGTTCGCCATCGCCGTCGTGTACGGCCTCGTGCCCGTACTTCTGGTCGCCGTGACGGCTGGCCTCGCGGCCGCAGTCGCGGGGCCGGGCCCTCGATCCGGACTCGTCGTCGGCGCCGTGACGGTCGTCGGTGGTCTCCTCGCACTCGCGTTTGGCCTGCTGGCGGCGTATATCGTGCCCGCGGCCGTGGCCAACTACGCCGAGCAGGACTCGTTCCGGGCGGGCTTCGCGGTCGACGACCTCCGCCCCGTCCTCACCTCGGGGACGTACGCGACTGCGTGGGTGATGGGCTTTGCGGTCATCCTCGTCGCCGGGATGGTCACCGCCGTCCTCAACGTCGTTCCGCTGCTCGGGACGGTCGTGGGGGCGTTCGTGAGCTTCTACGCCATCACCGCGGCGTACTACATCGTGGGGCACGCGTGGGGCGACCTCCGGGGACTCGAACTCCACGACGACGAGGGCGAGATGGGTGCGGAGCGGCCGGTGGTCTAATACGGATCGGTGTGACTGGTCACCCGCCGTCGTCGGGTGGCCGGTACTGACGTACAGCGGCCCGGACGAACCCCGACGATTTTGTGGCACGTCGAATGACAAGGCATGAGTCCCCGGACCGCGACCCTCCAGTATGCGAATCCAGAGCCGTGGTCGCGGCGAGGAGGGACGCACCCGGCTGACGGTCGTCCCCGAGAACGTCGACGACCTCTGGCACCTATCGTACGTCCTCGAACCCGGCGACGACGTGGATGGCGACACCAGCCGCCGCATCCAGCGCGACGACGATCAGATGCGCGACACCGGCGGCGAGCGCGAACACATCCACGTCACCGTCGAAGTCGAAACCGTCGAATTCGCCCGCTTCGCCAACCGCCTCCGGATCGGCGGCGTCATCGTCGGCTGTTCCCGCGAGGACCAACTGGGGCACCACCACACCCTCAACGTCGAGGAACACGACGAGATCACCATCGAGAAGTTCTTCAAACCGGACCAGATGGAGCGCATCGAGGAGGCCGAAGCGGCGGCCGAAAATCCGGACGTCGCCATCGCGACGGTCGAAGAGGGTGAAGCACACATCCACACCGTTGCCCAGTACGGTACCGAGGAGTACGCCTCCTTCACCCGCCCGACGGGCAAGGGCGAGTACGCCCGCCCGCGGTCGGAGCTCTTCGCGGAACTGGGCGAGGCGCTTTCCCACCTCGACGCCGACGCGGTGATTCTGGCGGGACCGGGGTTCACGAAGGGGGACGCACTGGACTACATCGAAGACGAGTTCCCCGACATCGCGTCGAAGACGACGACGGTCGACACCGCGGGCGTCGGCGACCGGGGCGTCCACGAGGTGCTGAAACGGGGCGCCCTCGAGGACGTACAGACCGAGACACGCATCGCACGCGAGGCGGAACTCATCGACGACCTGACCGAGGAGATGGCGACGGGCGCGAAGGCGACCTACGGCCCCGAGGCCGTCGCGGAGGCGGCGGAGTTCGGCGCCGTCGAAACCCTGCTCGTCCTCGACGACCGACTCCGCGAGGAGCGCCAGGGCGAAGGCGAGTGGGGTGTCGACGCCGACGAGATAATCACCTCCGTCGAGCGACAGGGCGGCGACGTGGTCGTCTTCTCCGGCGAGTTCGAACCCGGGCAGCGCCTGAAGAACCTCGGCGGTATCGCCGCCCTGTTGCGGTATCGGCTCGAATGAGGCGACTGGTCATCTCGTCGTCGGACCCGAGGACGGCGCCGGCCGGAGCGGACGGACGGGGGGCCGTCTGATGCGACGCAGCCGGCTCGTCGGCCAGGCGTTTCTCGCCCTCGCCTGTCTCCTCTTTCTCGGGAGCGCAGCCGGGATGGTCGGCGGCGCACTCTCGCCCGCCGAGACAGTGCCGTACGCCGGGGCGGCGCTGTGCTGTCTCGTCGGTGGGGGCATCCTCTCTCGCGCGGGCGCGTGACCGGCTACTCCCGCCCGGTCAGCGCGTCGCTCGCGGGCGCGAAGTCGATGGGCTGTCCCAGCCCCGCCTCGCGGGCCTTCTCGTAGACCAGAGCGGCACCGGCCGTCGTCTCGATGCCCGTTCCGCCGCTGTCGAAGACGGTTATCTCGTCGGGACCGGTTCGGCCGTCGACCGCGCCCGCGACCACCTCCCCGAGTTCGGCGTGACAGTGATCCGAATCGACCGCGCCGGATTCGACGGCGTGTATGTAGGCGCCGGCGTCTTCCTCCAGTCGGCCGCGGAGGTCGATCACGTACGTCGACCGGGCGACCGCCGTGTCGTCGAGTTCCCGCTTCTCGGGGTGGTACTGCCCCATCGCGGTGACGTGTGTCCCGGGTTCGAGCAGGTCGCCGTCGAAGACGGGCGACGACGAGTCGGTGGCGGTGATCACCACGTCCGCTCCCTCGACGGCGGCGGCGCTGGAGGAGACGGCGGCGACGCTGGCGTCGAGGCGACGGTCCATCTCGCCGGCGAAGGCCTCACGGCTCGATTTGGTCGGCGAGTACACCCACACGGTCTCCACGTCGCGGACGGTGGCGACGGCGCGGAGTTGGCCGCGGGCCTGTGCGCCGGCCCCGAAGACGGCGACGGCCGAGGCGTCGGGGCGGGCGAGAGCGTCGGCCCCGACGGCGCCCGCCGCCCCCGTCTTGAACGGGTTCATGCTCGCGCCGTCGACGAGGGCGAGGGGTTCGCCCGACTCGGCGTCGAACAGCGGCGTGACGAACCACGCGTCGCGCTCACCGAAGCCCGCGGCGTACATATACCCGCCCATGACGCCGGTGTCGGGGAGGACGGCGGCGTAGGAGGTAAACAGCCCCGGCGGGTCCTCGTTGTAGAGTGCGGTCCGGGGTTCCGCGGGGGCGCCCTCGCCGTGCTGTCGGTAGCCCTCGCGCACGGCGTCGACGTACTCCGCGGGCGTCGCCAACCCGGCAACGTCGTCGCTGGTCAGAAACAGGGTATCGGTCATAGGGTCACTCGGAGCGGCTGGTAGTTATACTATGTCCCGTCGTTGGGGGGATCGCTCGTCGGCACCGCGACCCGTCTCAGGGCCGGTCGTCGAGTTCCGGTCGCTCGCGCTTCCGTTCTCGCTCGACGGGGGCGGTCCGGCGCCGGCGGTCGGAGCGATACAGGCGCAGAATCTCCTCGAGGAGGATGGCGTGTCGGTCGCCGGCGGCGTACTGGTGGTCGATAAAATCCTCCGCGTCGTTGAACTTCCCGCGAAGCGCGAGTTTCCGGACGAACGACACCGACTCCAGAAACGGCGGGCCATCGTCGTCGTCGGCCGTTCCGAGCGTCCGTTCGCGCTCCGGCATCACCTCGGCTTTGATGTCGCGGTAGTCGATCGTCTCCGGTTCGTAGTCGTCGAGCACCTGATTCAGGACGTAGTCCGTCGAGAAGCGATAGAACTCGGACTTGCTCTCGAAGCGGCCGTCCTCGACCAGCGACTCGATTTCACCGACGACGGATTCGGGAAACCGGACGGTGCTCTTTACCATGCCCTAACACGATTGCCTGAAGGATATTATACCTTTGTCAGACGTTTCTTCCGAGTCGAAGGTCGCCGAATCAGTCGGCGTTGATCGACGGGCGATCGGTCGCCGTCGACGAGTGGATAGGAGCCTCCTCGACGGCGATCCGTTCCTGAACCGGGCCGTTGACGAACAGGGCGTGCCCGACGGCGAGACTGGCCGTCACTGCCCCCACGAGGACGGCGAGGGGAAAATCGACGCCAGCCGCGCCCAGAACGCCGGTGAGTCCGACGAGGGCGAGGGGAACGAAACCGAGCACGTAGTCGTAGTAGTCGGTCATGCGTATCACTCGCAAGATAGTTTTCGCGACGGTCATATAATTCTTTCCCGTAGGCGTCACAAATCTCCTTGGATGCATCTCGAAAACCATTTCATAAGTTTTTGAGCGCCGAGTGGAGTCAGCGACCGCCACGTAAGATGATTATATTTCGACTCCTAGTGAAAGGAATTAAATTTGCTGGCGTCGTGGATCGGAGTATGAACGGCAACGATCGATCGATCGTCGGGCTCGTCACGCTCGCCCACGGGATGGTTCACACATACGAGCTATCCATCCCGATTTTCGTGTCCATCTGGCTGGCCGAGTTCGACACCCTCCAACTCGCGGGCATGGAGGTGGCCGTCACGCAAGCGACACTCGGCGTGATCGTCACCGCGGGCTACGCACTGTTCGGAATCGGCGCGTTGCCCGGCGGCATCGTCGTCGACCGCGTCGGCTCCCGTCGGCTCATCGCCGCCTGTCTGTTCGGGATGGGCGGTGCCTTCCTCCTGCTCGGTGTCGCACAGAACCTCCTCGCGGTGGCAGTCGCGTTGCTCGCGTGGGGCGCGGCGGCTAGCGTCTACCACCCCGCGGGGCTGACGCTCATCAGCAAGGGCGTCACGGAGCGGGGCACCGGCTTCGCGTACCACGGCATCGCCGGCAACCTCGGTATCGGCCTCGGTCAGCTCGTCACCGCGACGTTGCTCCTCGTACTCGATTGGACGACGGTCGCACTGGTGCTCGCGGTCCCGGCCGGCGTCGCCGGCCTGTACGCCCTGCGCGCGGAGTTCGACGAGACGGCGGGCGTGGAGAACGTCGCCGCGGACGGCGGCGGCTCCGAAGCGGGGACCGGCGTCGACTCGTTCGGCGAGTTCGCCGCGGCGTCCCGACACCTCTTCGTCGGCGCCTTCGCCGTCGTCTTCGTCATCGTCATGGCCAACGGCCTCTTTTACCGCGGCGTCTTGACGTTCCTCCCGAACCTGCTGGAGGGCCTCCCCGGCTTCGAGCCCATCGCGCTCTCTGCCATTGCGCCGGGTCTCGACGGCGGCGGGACGCTCAACCCCGAGCGCTACTTCTACGCCGGTCTGTTGCTCGTCGGCGTCGCCGGCCAGTACGTCGGCGGTAAACTCACCGATCGCCTGCCGCCGGAGTACGGCATCGCCGCCACCTTCGCTACCCTCGCCGTTCTCGCGCTCGCTTTTCTCCCCGTCGCCGCCCTCGGCATCGGCCCGCTGCTCGTCTTCGGCGCACTGTTCGGCGTGACGCTCTTTACCCCCCAGCCGCTCTATCAGGCGGCCGTCGCCGACCACACGCCCGCCGAGACCCGGGGACTCTCCTACGGCTACACCTACCTCGGCGGCTTCGGCGTCGGTGCGCTCGGCGGGGCGCTCGCGGGCGCCATCCTCACCTACGCCGACGCCGGTACCCTTTTTGCGACGCTCGCGGGCATCGCCCTCGTCGCGTCGGCGTTCGCGGTCGTCCTGATCCATCGGGAGCGCCGGGCCGGCGACGCTACCGAAGCTTGAAAAAGAGCGTTCGCCACAGGGCGAGACCGACGGCGCCGACCACGAGCGAGACGGCGACGAACGTCACCTGGACGCCGCCGTCGACGAACGGCGTCGCCCGAATCCCGAGCGCGATGGCGTCGGCGAGGAGCCACGACCGGAGTGCGAGCGGGACGGCGGCTTTCGCCGACTCCGCGGCCCCGGGGGAGTACGCGCCGAGCAGTGGGGCGGCGATCACCCATCCGATCACGAACGGGGCGATAGTGCCGGCGAGATATCCGGGGTTCGACACGACGAAGCCGAGGCCGTTGTGGTGGACCGTCCCCCAGCTAAACAGGACGGCGACGACGAGCAGATCACCGACCGCAAGCGGCGTCGCTCGTCCGTCGAGGCGACGGTCGAAGAAGTTCGCGACTGCGTTGGCCATAGCCGCGCTTGCCCCCGGGGCCTAATGGCTCTCCCGCTTTTTCCCGACGACCGTGATCACGAAGCCGCGGTCGAGGACGGACGCCGACAGCCCCGCTCGCTCGCAGGCTGCGGCCCACTCGTCCGGCCCGCGAAACGTCGACCGGAAGCCCACGGCCCGTTCGGCCGCGACCAGCGCCCGGCCCCGGAGCGTCCGCGGGTCGAACTCACGGATCACGAGGACGCCGCCCGACCGCAGGACCCGCGCCGCCTCGGCGAGCGCCACGTTCCGTTCGGGCAGGTGGTGGAGGGCGTCGAGGACGACGACGGCGTCCACGCTCCCGTCCCGAAGCGGGAGTCGACCGGCGTCGCCCCGTATCGCCGGCGTGCCGCGCCCGGCGGCGTGGTCGAGCATCGCCCGCGAGGCGTCGACGACGAGTGCCTCAGGGGGACGGGCGCGACCGACCGGCGCTGCGACCGCCCGCGCGGCCCGTCCCGTCCCCCCCGCAAGGTCCAGTACCCGCTCGACGGGGCGGTCGGCTCGCGCCAGTCCGCCCCAGAGCGGTTCGGGGTCGGTCGGCGGTGCGAATCGGTCGTAGAGGCGCGCGACGCGGTCGAAAAAGTGTACGTCGCCGGGACCGTGCATGGCGGTGGATGGGTGGCCGAGCGTCAACGGTTTTGCGGTCGGCGGCGTGGATCGCGCATGGAGTTCGCCCTCCTCGGGTGGCCGCCGGACGGCCCGACGCTCCGAGTTGACTACCGCCGCTTCGCCTACGCCGGCAAGTTCGTCCTCGGGTCGACGGGGAAAGCCGTCGTCGAGGACGGCGGCCGCGGAACCGGCGAGTACGACGACCACGTGCTCGCGGCCGCGTCGTTCAGTCCCGACCGCACCGACGGCGACTGCCTCGTCGTCCGCTACGTGACCGTCCGCGACGACCGGCAGGGCGAGGGCCTCGGCGCCCGCCTGCTCGCCTTCGTCGCCGCCCGCGCTGCCGACCGATACGACCGCGTGCGCATCGCGGTCAACAACCCCGCCGCCTACGTCGCCGCCCACCGCGCCGGCTTCGCCTTCACCGGCCGCGAGACGGGACTGGCCGAACTCGTCTGTGAGCGACCCGCCGACCGCCCGGCACCCATCGACCCCGACACCTACCGGTCGGGACTCGACCGCTACCGCGAACGCGACCTCGCTCCCGACGCGGTGGCCCGCCTCGACGAGAAGTACGCGGCCGGGCCGCCGTCGGTCGTCGAGACACCGGAGGGCGTCGAATCCGGAGATTGAAAGTCGGGCACGCCCTATCGACGGCCAATGGGCAACGCAGACCTCCGGCAACTCGCCGCGCTCTCCGACGTGACGTGGGACGAGGTGGCCGACAGCGTCGTCGCCGTCGACGCGCACAACTGGCTGTACAGATACCTGACGACGACGGTCAAGTGGACGAACGACGCGGTGTACACGACGAGCGAGGGCGCGGAGGTAGCGAACCTCGTCGGCGTCGTCCAGGGCCTCCCCAAGTTCTTCGAACACGACCTGATGCCCGTCTTCGTCTTCGACGGCGGCGTCACCGAGTTGAAAGAGGCGGAGGTGTCGGAGCGACGCGCGAAGCGCGAACGCGCCGAAAAACGGCGAGCCGAGGCCGAGGAACGCGGCGACGCCATCGAAGCCGCGCGCCTCGAAGCCCGCACCCAGCGCCTGACCGACACCATCCTGGGGACGACGCGTGACCTCCTCGCTATCCTCGACGTGCCGGTCGTCGACGCGCCCGCCGAAGGGGAGGCACAGGCGGCGTACATGGCCCGCCGGGGCGACGCCGACTACGCCGGGAGCGAGGACTACGACACCCTGCTCTTTGGCGCGCCGCATACCCTCCGTCAACTGACGAGCAAGGGGACGCCGGAACTGATGGACCTCGACGCGACGCTCGACCGCCACGGGATCAGTCTGGAGGGACTGATCGACGTGGCGATCCTCTGTGGCACCGACTTCAACCCCGGCGTCGACGGCGTGGGGCCGAAGACGGCGCTGCGGGCGATCACCGACCACGGCGACCTCTGGGGCGCCATCGAGGCGGAAGGGTGGCAGGTGCCCAACGCCGACCGGGTTCGTGACCTCTTCCGGGACCCGCCGGTGACCGACGACTACACCGTCGACACCGACATCGACCCGGACGTGGCCGCGGCCCGGGAGTTCGTGATCGAGCAGTGGGAGGTCGACGCCGACGAGGTGGCTCGCGGGTTCGAGCGAATCGAGGAGTCGCTGGTCCAGACGGGGCTGGATCGCTGGACGTAGCCGCATCGGTCGGCGCAGTCGACGACCGAGGCCCGCACGGCAGTTTTTTTCCCCCGGCCGTTCTCTGTCGTCACGATGCCCTCCTTCGGACTCGCCCGGTTTCGGATCGGCTGGTGGAGTCTCGGGCTGGCGCTCGGGGCCGCGTTGGCCTACGTCGTCTACCGATTCGTCGGGACGTTCGTCTTCGGGGTGTTCATCTACTACGCCACGCGGCCGATCTACCGCCGGTTGCGGCGGGTGATCCGGCCGGCGAGTCTCGCCGCCGCCGTCTCGCTGTTCGCGCTTGCCCTGCCCGCTCTTGCCCTCGTCGCCTACGCGCTGAGCATCGCCCTCGGCGAACTCCTGCAGTACGTCAACGGCGGGATGCTCGACCCGTCGCGGTGGCCGCTCGTCGATCAGGAACTGCTCGACAGCATCGCCGACCCGGCCGCGCTCCTCCGACTCGATCCCGAGCGGTATCTCACGGCCGAGGGGGTCCGTTCGCTCCTCTCCTCGCTGGGGTCGGCGGTCGATACGGTCGCGTTTCTCGGCATCGGTGCCGTCCACCTGTTCGTGATGCTCGCGCTCGCGTTCTATCTGCTTCGCGACGGGGACCGACTCTCGCGGTGGACGGTCCGGAAGTTCGGCGACGAACGCGGCGTGTTGGAAACGTACAGCCGCGCCGTCGACCGCGACTTCAAAACCATCTTCTTCGGCAACATCCTCAACGCGGTGTTGACGGGGAGCATCGGCGTCCTCGCGTACTCCATCCTGAACGTCTACGCGCCGCCGGGGCTGGCGATTCCCGCGGCGCCGCTGGTGGGTCTATTCGCCGGCGTGGCGAGTCTCATCCCCATCGTCGGCATGAAACTCGTCTACGTCCCGGTGGCGCTCTATCTGGCCGTTCTCGGCGCGCTGAACGATCCGGCGGCCCTGTGGTTCGTCGTCGTCTTCGCCGCCGTCTCCTTCGTCGTCGTCGACACCATCCCGGACCTCGTGCTCCGACCGTACGTCTCCGGGGGGCGACTCCACGTCGGGAGTCTGATGATCGCCTACACCTTCGGCCCCCTCCTCTTTGGCTGGTACGGCATCTTCCTCGCACCCATGCTCCTCGTGTTGATCGTCCACTTCGTGCGCCTGGTGCTTCCCGAACTCCTGAACGGGGAGCCGATCCGGCCGTACGCGGTCGATCCCGGATCACTCGATCCGGCCGAGGACCGCGTCGACGCCGACGAGAGAGCGGGAGCCGAACCCGAATCGTAGCCGTTACTGACGCCGATAGAACAGCCGTATCGCCACTCGGACGTTCGGTGCAAAAGGAAGCAAGCCACGCGAAAATCGCGTGGATGCTTGCCGCCCTGAATTGGTCCCCGCTGACGCTTCGGCCCTCCAAGCGAAGCGTCATCGACTACTGGAGTATGATACGTGATAAAGATATCGCCTCGACGCTACATATGTTCCTCTTCCAACACCCAGCCGAGCGCCCGCTTGTAGTGCGTGAACAACTGTCTGACGCCCTCGTGGCGCATTTCCTCGTCGGCGAGTTGCTCGCTGAGGAACTCGTACTGCTCACGGACCTCGGATTCGTCGCGCATGGGCGGATCTGAGAGGTCCAGGCCCCTGTATCTTCCCCGGAGCGTCGGTCTTTTGTCGTCACCGGACCAACGGCGGGTATGAAGATTCGCGGCCAGCGGGAGTGTCAGTCGTGTGGTCACCGGTGGTCGTACTACGAGACGGGGAGCGTGGCGTGTCCGGCCTGCGAGAGCCTCCGGAGCGTCGGCGTCGACGAGCGTCGCCTCCACACGGACTCGCCCGCGACGCTCGATCTGTCACCCTACCGGACGGCGTGGGCCGAGGACCGACTGGCCGACGCGGCCGACGACTGCAAGTCCGACCTCCGCGAGTACGTCCGCAAGCGGGGCTTCGTCGACGGCGGGTCGCTCCGGCCCATCGATGACGCGTTCCTCGCCGCCCACGAACTCCTGCAGGTGATGGATCTGTACGGCCGGGCGCGCAACCCGAGCGACGACGACGAGCGCTATCTGCTCGCCCTGCTTCGCGGGGTCGACGAGGGCGAGCGACCGGCGCCGGAAGCCGTCTCGCCCGCGTGGACCGAGGCCCGCGGACTCGCGTACGCGAACGCCGTCGACGACTACCGCCGCGACGTGAACCAGTGGCTGGACGACCACCCCGACCCCGAGGCACGGCGGACGCTCGGCACCGTCCACGAACGCGTCAAGCGGGTGCGGGCGCTTCAGGGGGACGTGTCGCCGACGGAGGCCGAATCGCTGGTGCGGGCGGCCCGGGAGGTGGGGCGATATCTGATGGAGGGGGAGGAATCGGCACTGGCGGCCGCCCACGAACGGCTGGCGTGAGCGTCGCGCGGCCGGCAGTGCCGGGCACGTGGCGGCCGCCCACGAACGGCTGGCGTGAGCGACCCCTACTCCAACGAGACCGGCACGTCTTCCTGCCGGCTCGCCGCTTTCACCGTGTTGTAGAGGAGCATCGCGCGGGTCATCGGGCCGACGCCGCCGGGGACGGGCGTGATGGCGCGCGCCTTCGATTTCGCGCTCTCGAAGTCCACGTCGCCGACGAGCGTCGACTCGCCGTCGCGCTCGACCCGGTTGACGCCCACGTCGACGACGACCGATCCGTCGGAGATCATCGAGCCATCGACGAGTTCGGGGACGCCGACTGCGGCGATCACCACGTCGGCGCGGCGAGTCTTCTCCGCGAGATCGTCGGTCCGGGAGTGACAGACCGTCACCGTCGCGTTGCCGTAGTCGGCCTTCCCGATCAGGAGGTTCGCGAGCGGTTTGCCGACGATGTTCGAGCGGCCGACGATCGTCACGTCGGCGCCCTCGGTCTCTACGTCGGCGGCAGCGAGGAGTTTGAGGACGCCGTGGGGCGTACACGGTTTGTAGACGGGGTCGCCCGCGACGAGGCGCCCCACGTTCTCCGGGTGGAAGCCGTCCACGTCCTTCGCGGGGTCGATGGCGCGGATCACGTCGCGATCCTCGATGTGGTCGGGGACGGGCATCTGGACGAGAATGCCGTTTACCTCGGGGTCGGCGTTCAGGTCCGAAACGGTGTCGAACAGCTCCTCGGCGGGCGCGTCGGGATCGATCTCCACGTCGAGAGCTTCGATTCCCACCTCCTCGCAGTCCTGTTGTTTCATCGAGACGTACGTCTGGCTCGCGGGGTCGTCGCTCATGAGGACGGTGGCGAGCGTGGGCGTGACGCCCGCGTCGTCGAGCGTGTCGATGGCGTCTCCGAGGCCGTCGCGTACGTCGGCGGCGACGGCGTTGCCGTCGATGACGTTCGTCATGTCATCAGAGGTGCGGGGGACGGCCTTCAACGCACTGGTTCGACGGATTGTTGTGATCCGGGCCGTCGCCACCCTCGTCGGCGACGGCCGGGACGCCGGTACGACGAGCCGCCTGGAGCGGGTGGTCGACACGGTGTCGGGGGGCGGGAATCGACGGCGTAATTTTTCACACACGGCGCCGAATCGGAGGGTATGTACGAGAACATCCTGCTCGCCACCGACGGAACGGTCGCCTCCGAGAACGCGACACGGCACACCATCGGGCTGGCCGACCTCCACGGCGCCATGCTCCACGCCCTGTACATCGTCGACAGCGACGTCTACTCCGCCTACAGCGGCGACGAGTACGTCGACGAACGGGAGGGGCCGGAACACGGCCTCGAAGAGGTCGGCGAGGAGGCGCTCGCGGCGGTGCGAAAGCGCGCGGCCGAACGCGACGTCGAGGTGATCGAGACGCTCAGGCACGGCCGCCCGCACGAGGAAATCGTCGACTACGCGGACGAGGAGGACATCGACCTGATCGTCCTCGGCACCCGGCGCCACCCCGAGGCGTATCGGAACCTCCTCGGGAGCGTCACGGACCGCGTGGTCCGCATGGCCGACGAGCCGGTGACGGTCGTGAAGACGGACGTGGCGTAGCCCGGCCGGCGTCGAGCGGCGGCCGAGCGAAAACTGTTAACGCCCCGTGTCGAGTACCGTCGACCGATGTCGACGGACTCCCAACTCGTCACCGCGATCAAAGCCGATCTTATCGGGTTGCTGACTGCGTGGCGAAAGCTGTTGTTCTCGATGGAGTCGCACAGTCATCCGGCCCGGAATCGCTGGCAACCCGAGACGACTCGGGATCGCCTGGCGTTCTGGGCGTGGAGTGGACTGGGGGCTGTGCTGATCGCCGCCGCGTACCCGTTCGCGGTAGCCGGGTTCTGGGCCAGGTACTTCACCCGACGGCTCAACCGTATCGCGACCGGTCTGGGGCTGATCGCCATCGTCGCCGTCGTGGGCGTCGTCTGGGGCACGTTGACCGTGCTCGCCTGGGGGCAGCTTCCGGCCTCGGGATTCGCCGCCGTCCTCACGGCGAGCGTGGCCGCGACGATATCCACCGCGCTCGCGTGGGGCACCACTCGCGCCGGCGGACGGCGACTGACACTCGTCGCCGCGTATCCGTTCGCCGTCGCGGCCATCTTTCTCCCCCCTGTGACTGCCGCGCTCTTCTCGCCCACCCTGGGCGAGGTCATCCTTCCGCGGAGTACGTCGCTGGCCGCGTGGCTCCTCGACAACGTCCTCGCCGTCGGCGATCTCAACACCGTCATCCGACAGCAGTTCAACCTGTCCGGCGCCGCGTTCGTGGGGATGTGGGCCGGCCTCGCCGTCCCCATCGGCTGGGTGCTTGGCCTGCTCGTGACGTTTGCGAACGCGGTCCGCCCGCGTGCCGACGGGGATCGGCGGCGGTAGGGTGGGGGAGAGGATAGGGTTGTCGTACCTGTCCATAGAGTCTCGCCGGACCGTCCCGGCGAGGGTCGCTGATGACTTCCGATACTCCCTATCAGTCGGACTCGTCGGTCGCCGGTACGGTCTCGGCGTGTCCGGTCCCGCCTTCGTACTCGACGGCCCGCCGTTGCAGCGAGTCGATCCGAGGAACCTCGGTGACGTTCGAGAGCAACACGACCGCCGAGACGGTCGACGATCCGGCCCGCGGGTCGTCGCCAGCGAGCACCTCGACAGTCTCCGTCTCCTCTTCGAGCCACTGGCGGGCGCTTTCGAAGCCGCGCCGGGAGAGTTCCTCCGGCGGACCGGATAGCACGACGAGCGCTCGCTCGGCGCTCGACACCTCACACGGCAGCGTCAGCCGGGAGTTGAGCGCCTGTCGAACGAGACTCTGAATCTTCACCGCATCCGTCGGTTCGTCCGACTCGTCGTCGCCACCGCCGGGGAGAATCGAGCGGAGCCACGATAGGAACCCGCCGCCGTCGTCGAGGTCGGTCGCCGCGTAGCCGACGGAGGCGACCCCGCCCGGGGAGAGCGTGCGGATGAGGTCGCTCGAATCCATCGTGTTCGCCCCGATGGCGTCGGGGTCGGTGTCCTCCCTGGCGAACAGCGTCACGATTCGGGACGCCAGTTCGCGGTTCGCCCGTTCGTACCTGTCGGCGTCGTCGCCACTGACCCACCGGTCGTTGTCGAACAACACGACGCTGTCGGCCGCCGGGACGAGCGACCGGAGCGACCGTGCGGCGTTTAGCGCCGGGCGGCCACCCTCGGATTCGCCGGGGAGGACGCCGAGGACGTACACCGGCTTGTCGTACATGTCCTGCAGTCGCTCGACGAGGACGGCCCCGGCGCCGCTCCCGGTGCCGCCGCCCAGACCCGCGACGACCAACACGCCGTCGAGTTTGCGCAGGGGGACCGAGTCGAGCGTGCGGTGTATCTCGGGGAAGTCGGTGCGGATGATCTCGACGGCGAGGTCCTGATCGCCGTCGACGCCCGAATCGACCTCGCGGTGTGTGTCGCCGATGGTCACGTGGTTCTCCGACGGGACGTGATCGAAGTCGTCGTCGACCGTCCGGGAGATGTCGACCGTCAGCAGATGCCCGTAGCAGAGCTTTCGATCGCCCGCCGTCTCGACGCCGCGAATCGCGTCGACGAGGCGACAGCCGGCACCGCCGATGCCGACGAGCGCGAGTTTCATCGCGTCCCTCGTCCGACCGGAGTGCGTTCGGTTCGGGGCACGGTTCAGACGACGGGGTCGAGGTCGTCGTTTTCGTCGGTGATCAGATCGTTGATCTTGTCCTCTCGTTCGGCCCGCTGCTGAGCGATCTGTTCCTGGGCGTCGACGGCCTGGTTCTGGATCGCATCGATCCGCGGGGCGTCCGAGACGTTCGAGAGAAGGACCGCCGCGGCGAGTTGCGACGACCGTTCGCGCGGATCGTCACCGACGAGCACCTCGACGGTCTGGGCTTCCTGTTCGAGCCACTGGCGGGCACTCTCGATGCCCTTCCGGGAGAACTCGCCCGGCGGCCCGGAGAGGACGACGAGAACCCGTTCGGCGCTGGAAACCTCACAGGGTAGCGTCAGCCGGGAGTTGGTCGCGCGGCGGACGAGCGCCTTGATCTTCGTCGCCTGGCTGGCGTCGTCGAGGGAGTCCTCGTCCGTGCCGCCGCCGCCCCACTTGTCGAGGAGACCCTGGGGGCCCGCGTCGACCGCAGTGGCGGCGTAGCCGATCGAGGAGACCCCGTCGGTGTTGAGCGTGCGGATGATGTCACTGGAGTCCATCGCGTTCTCCGCGACCTCCGAGTCGTCGGTTTCGCCGGCTGCCAGCAGCGTCACGATCCGGGCGGCCAACTCTCGATTCATCTCCTCGTAGCCTTCCTCGATCGTCTGGTCCCGGGCGCGCCAGGCGTCGTTGTCGAAGCCGATGAAATTGTCCGTCTTGTTGACGAAAGACTGGAGGGACCGAGCGGCGTTCAGCGCCGGGCGGCCACCCTCGTACTCGCCGGGGAGGACGCCGAGGGCGTACACCGGTTCGTCGTACATCTCTTGGAGAGCGTCGATAACGACGGGGCCACCACCGCTTCCGGTACCGCCACCGAGGCCGGCCGCGACGAGAATCGCGTCGACGTTGTGGATTTCGATGTCGTCGAACGCTCGACGGAGTTCGTCGATATCCGCGGACATGACCTCGGCACCGATTTCGACATCGCCGCCGACGCCGTGTCCCTTCGACTTCTGGTTCGTGTCACCGACCAGAACCCGCCGCTCCTCGGGGATGTATTCGGGCTTAGCGAGGTCCGTTCGTGCGGTGTTGATCGCGTGGACGTGTCGACAGAGGTTCCGGTTGGTCTCGGATTCGAACTCGACCATCCGATCCACAAGCTTGCTTCCGGCGTTGCCGACACCGATTGTAGCGAGTTTCATACCGTCGATTCCGATGACTGTATCGAGAGGTATAGTTAATTTGGTTCAGCACTGATACGTTCCGATCGAGCGGACGGGCGATCCGCTTGACAGTAGATGGCCGACTACTCGTATAGCGGGTGCGCCCCACACAGTTCGTCCACCCGGTCGCTCACGTCGGCGAGGACGCCGTCGTCTTCGGGCGCATCGAGGACGCGGGCGATCAGGTCACCCACCTCGCGGATGGCGTCTTCCTCGAAGCCGCGAGTGGTGAGCGCGGCGGTCCCCGCCCGAATCCCGCTGGGGTCGAACGGCGACCGGGTCTCGCCCGGCACCGTGTTGCCGTTGAGGACGATACCCGTCGAATCGAGGGCGGCCTCCGCGTCGCCCCCGGAGAGGTCCGGATGCGACTCCCGCAGGTCGACCAGGACGAGATGGGTGTCGGTCCCCCCGGAGACGGGCGCGAGGCCGCGCTCTGCGAATCGCTCGGCCAGGGCGCGGGCGTTCGCGACCACCTGCTCGGCGTAGTCGGTAAAGGAGTCGTCGAGCGCTTCGCCGAACCCGACCGCCTTGCCCGCGACGTTGTGCATCAGCGGGCCGCCCTGCACGCCGGGGAAGACGGCGTCGTCGATGTCGTCGGCGTGTTCCTCGCCGCACATGACGATGCCGCCGCGGCCGGCGCGGATGGTCTTGTGCGTGCTGCCGGTGACGAAGTCCGCGATGCCGACCGGAGAGGGGTGAACGCCCGCGGCGACGAGGCCGGTGATGTGGGCGATGTCGGCGACGTGGTAGGCGTCGACGGCGTCGGCGACGGCGTCAATGCGTTCCCAGTCGACCTGCCGGGGGTAGGCGGAGAAGCCGGAGACGATGGCGTCGGGGTCGAATCTATCCGCGAGTTCGGCCAGCCCCTCGTAGTCGAGATACCCCGTCTCGGGGTCGACGCGGTACTGTTCGACCTCGTACAGTTGGCCGGCGAAGTTCGCGGGGTGACCGTGGCTGAGGTGGCCGCCGTCTTCGAGTTCGAGCGAGAGAATCTTGTCGCCGGGGTCCAGGGTGGCGAAGTAGACGGCCATGTTCGCCTGCGACCCGCTGTGGGGCTGGACGTTGACGTGCTCGGCGCCCCAGAGTTCCGTGGCGCGTTCGATGGCGAGTTCCTCGACGGCGTCGGCGTACCGACAGCCGGCGTAGTAGCGCTCGCCGGGGTAGCCCTCGGCGTACTTGTTGGTGAGAGAGCTCCCCTGGGCCTCGATGACGGCCCGACTCGCGTGGTTCTCCGAGGCGATCATCGAGAGTGTCGTTCGCTGGCGGTCGGTCTCGCCGGTAATCGCATCGGCAACCGCCGGATCGGTCGCACGAACGTGACTGTAGTCCATGCGTATCCGCGTGGGAACCAAGGTATAAACCTGTCTCTCCGTCGGGTCGTCGGTGCCCGTCACGGTACAAATTGCCTGCCCCGATATAAGCGAAAAATACTCTGTTACAGACAGTGGAGGTCGTTAAAATTAAATACGAATACCGCGATATTCAGTTCATGACCGACGGGGCGAATCTGCACGGCGAGAGCTTCGAGGAGATACTGGAGGCGGCGTTCGAGTCGGCCGACTCGCTGCTGTTGGTCGACCCGACGGGGGAGACGATCGAGGCACTCACGACCGTCACGTCCGCGGCCGAGACGCCGCCGTCGATCCGGCTGCTGGCAGAGACGGCGGTCGTGAAAGACGTGATGGACGACTTCGTCGTGGCGAGCAACGCCGCCGACCACGTGGCGTCGGGGACGCTCACGGTACGGACGGGGATCGGTGCCGCCAACGCCCTCGTGATCACCGAGGAGTCGGTGTGGTCTTTGGTCGGCGTGGGGGACCGAGTCGCCGCGCTGGGCGGCGACGACGACACGTTCGTCGAGGCGGTGGGTGCAGCCTACGAGAGCCAGTGGGACCGCGCGGCATCGTTCGATCTCCGAACCCCCCCGCTGTCGCGGGTCCGCGAGACGCTGGGCGAGGAGATCGGCCAGAACACCCGCGCCGACTTCGACGCCACGCTCGATGCCCTCCAGTCCGCCCGCGAGGCCACGGGCGAGTTCGACGAGGTGGCGCTCACACTCCTCGTCGCCGCCCGCAACGACGTGCTCCTGTACGACATCAGCAAGTGGGGCGAGGACGTGGGCATCGCGAGCAAGGCCACGTTCTCACGGACCAAGACCACGCTCGAAGAGGAGGGCCTCATCCGCACGGAGAAGGTGCCGATCGACGTGGGGCGGCCACGGCTCCGCCTGAAGCTCAACGAGGAACGCTTCGAGGAGGCGACGCCGGCCGAACTCGCTGCGGTGACGCTCAACCACGGCTAGCCGGACTCCAGATCACTTTTCCTGCCGGACCGCGTCGACCGAGCCATGCAGATCGGTATCGCGGGGAGCGGGCCGGCGGCCGATTCGGTCCGTGCCGCGCTCGACGACGTGGACGCGACGGCGGCGGCGACGACGCCGGACGGCCTCGGCTCCTATCCCGCCGGCGTCGTGATCGCCCCGACAGGAGCGCCGGCCTTCGAGGCGGCCGACGCGGCGGCGACGCGCTGGCTCGCCGTCGAAATCGGCGGTCTGGGCGGCGTCTCGATCCCCGACCTCGACGCGGCGGTGACGGTCTTCGCGGACGGCGTGGGTTATCGAGACCTCAGGGAGCGCGTCGCCGCCGCGGAACTCGATGGCGAGGGCGATCCGACCGGGGGTCGAAGCGCCGTCCGCCTCGCCGGCGCCGTCGCCGGCAACCGCCTCGCTTCCTTGCTCTCCGGCGCGGACGTGGCCGGCACCGTCGTCGAGGTTCCCGGCGGCGAGCGACGGGTGTTCGCGGTGCCGCGGACGGCGGACCGCGACCGCGACGTGCGACGAACCCACCGCGACGCCACCCTCGACGACGCCGTTGCCCGCGCCGAACGCGCCGTCGACGACCGGATCGGTCTCCTGACACGGGTCGGGGAACGCGAGTCGTTCCCGGCGCCGTACTATCTGGCGGCCACGTCGGATACGAGCGTCTTCAGCGACGCGCGGGCCGCCGCGCTCACGGCCGGCGTCGACGACGACTGGGATCGCGCGTTCATGAAGGCGCTCGGCGAGGGGCTGGAACGCTACTGTGCCGGCGTCTACCGGGACAGGGAGTTCACGACGGCACCGGCCGACGCCGACGACGTGGACGGGCGCCGACCCGTCCCGCCGACGGCCTTTGTCCGCCCGGACGACTGGGACGGCGGCGAGGGCGGCCCGATTCCGTGGGTACCCGGCGAGAACCTGGCGACCGGCGACGCCGTTGCCCTCCCCGGGGAGTTCGTCCACTACCCAGCGCCGGTCGAACGCCACCGGCCGCCGATCACGACGGGGCTGGGACTGGGGAGTTCGGGCGTCGAGGCCCTCCTCTCGGGCTGTTACGAGGTGATCGAGCGTGACGCGACGATGCTCGCCTGGTACTCGACGTACGAGCCGCTGGGGCTGTCCGTCGACGACGAGGGCTTTTCCGCGCTCGTCGACCGCGCCCGCGCCGAGCGACTATCGGTGACGCCGCTGCTCGTCACGGCGGACGTGGACGTGCCGGTCGTCGCCGTCGCCGTCCACCGCGAGGGGGAGTGGCCCCGCTTCGCCGTCGGCTCGGGGGCGAATCTCGACGCCGCGGCCGCGGCGCGGTCGGCGCTCGCGGAGGCGCTCCAGAACTGGATGGAACTGCGGGCGATGGGGCCGGAGCAGTCGCGGGCGGAGGAAGGCGCCATCGGCCGCTACGCCGACTTCCCGGCCGAGACACGGGCGTTCGTGAACGCCGACGGCGACGTGCCGGCGACGGGCGTCGGTCCCGATCCGATCCCGTCGGGAACCGACGAACTCGACGCCGTCGTCAGCCGACTGACCGACGCCGGCCTCGACGCCTACGCCGCCCGGATCACCACGCCGGACGTGGCCGACCTGGGGTTCGAGGCGGTCCGCGTCTGCTCGCCGGCCGCCCAGCCACTGTTCGTCGACGAACCGTACTTCGGCGACCGGGCGGCGACCGTGCCGCCGGAACTGGGATACGAGCCCCAGCCGAACCGGGCGTTTCACCCCTTCCCGTAGCCCGACCGCTACACGCCGATGGTCGCCCGCAACATATCGCGGGTGCCCGGCCCCAGCCCCACCGCGAGGATGGCGATCATGAGGAGAACGGCGTAGCGCGGGCTGTCCTCGAATATTTGTGCGTCGAACAGCCAGACGACCAGCGTGGCGGCGACGAGTTTCACGACGAGAAACGGCCAGGTGTCGCCGGTGATCGCGAGAGCGGAGGCGGGAAGGGTCGCGGCCGTGATGTCGACGACGGCCTGGTTGACCGGATGTTTGGGAACGAGGTTCGGTCCGGCGCCGAGTGCGACCATCCAGTCGAGGCCGACGACGTTGGCGACGCCGTCGACGGCGTGCCCCCAGATGACGACGAAGCCCATGCGGCCGGTGCCGGCGTTGATCGCGGGCGCGTAGCGCTCGATCAGCCACCACGTGCCGCCGGCGGCGAGCGTCGAGCCGAGCAGGATGACGACGATCACCTGCGGGTAGAACGTGCCCGGGCCGTCGGGGGCAACGCCGCTCCAGAGCAAGTAGAGCAGGGTGGTGCCGAGGACGACGACGCCGGAACCGAAGAGCGGGCGAGTGTAGCGCTCGACGACGCCCCGGCGGGCGAGCGCGACGCTGGCGACGACGGCGAGGAGGGTGACCGCGAAGACGGTGAAGTAGATCACTGGACTGATGATGAGCGTGTTCAGCGGATAGCCGATGGGGGAGCCGGCGGCGGCGTCGGTCACGTCCTCGACGACCCGGAGCGCACCGCCGAAGAAGACGAACGGTAAGAGTGCGAAAAAGAGGTCGCGGTCGGAGCCGATGTCGAGTCGGTCGAGCAGAAAGACCAGCCCCGAGAGAGCGATCAGCAGGATGACGACGTACCCGACCTCCGAGACGAGTGTATAGCCCGGGAACGCGACGGGTTCGGGCGCGGCCGAACACGCCGCCGACTCGTAGAGATATCGGGTGGCACCACCCTCCCGGACAGCACAGATGGCGGCGTTGGCGTCGGCTTGCACCGGCCCCCAGAAGTAGTGCCAGACGAAGCCGTCGTAGACGGTCCGTGGGAACAGGAGCGAGCCGCCGATCAGGGCGGCGAGGAGGGCGAGGACGGAGCCGGCCCAGAGCCGCTCCGGTTCGACGTCGAGGCGTTCCGCGACGGTTGCCATACCCAAACGCCGGCACCGGTCCGTTTCAGGGTTGTGGTTGTGGGCAGTCGAAGCGCACCCAAGCGCGAGGTTACGCGATGGCCGGATCGACGCCTGCGTCCGCGTCCGCGTCGCCGTCGAGACCCATAGCGTCGCCGAACCCCCGTCCCCAGACCCACGCCGCAGCGACCTGCCCGTAGAAGGTGACGAACACGCCGACGATGGCACCGAGGACCGGAACGATGTTGAGCAGGCCCGCGACGACGGCGGCCGCGATCAGAATCCCGACTCCGTAGAGCCACGGGATGGCGTACGCGCCATCCGTCGCGACCGACCGGATCACGCCGACGTCGAACGCCGAGCCGAACGTGCCGAGGTGGGCGTAGTTGGCCAGACCGATCAGGGTGACGTAGCCAAACACCAGCGCGAGGACGGTAAACAGCGCCAGCCCACCCAGCAGGCCGACGATGCCGGCGCCCGTCCCCGCATCCGATCCCGTCCCGATGGCGGCGAGCGATCCGCCGACGGTGACGGCGAAGACGAACAGTGGGACCAGTTGGTAGACGATGACGATGACGAACGCGATCACGCCCTCTTTCAGGAGTGTCCCCCAGTCGTCGAAGACGGGCACTTCCTCCGCGTCGTCGATTCCCGCCCGCAGCGCGCGGACCACGTAGCCGTACACGAAAAACGCGGGCACGATCAACACCGACAGGAGCGTCAACACCCCGCCGATCAGGACGGTCTTGATCCAGTCGTCGGAGTTCGTCGGATACGTGACGACCCGTTCGATATCTATCGCCATGGCGACGTATCTCTACGCTGAAACCTAATACTGTCGGCGGTCACCCGTTCCCACGGATTCCCGCTACTCCGGAGACGGGGCGTCGACCCCCGACAGGGCGGCGGCCAGATCCGTCGTGGTGAGGATTCCGACGCCGTTGCCCTCGGCGTCGGTCACGGGGGCGTGGCTGATGCCGGCGTCGAGCATCCGGCGAGCGGCGACGGGAAGGGGGTCGTCCGGCCCGACCGTCTCCAGGTCGGTCGACATGTACGCCCCGACGGTCGTCTCGTCGGCGGGCGTCGCGTCGGCGGCCACGCGCACGGCGTCCGTGGAGGTGAAAATCCCCTCCGGTCGGCACGCCTCGCCGACGACGACGACCGACTTGATTCCGGCCTCCAACATCCCGTCGGCCGCCTCGTCGACCGGCGTGTCCGCATCGAGTGTGAGCATCGGCGTTGTCATCGCGTCGCTTACGAGCGTGTCCGCCATACGTTCACACGGCCCGTTCGGAACCACAAAAAACCGTCGTGACGGGGCACGGTACCGAAGCGTCTGTCCTCGTTCCCGGGTGACTACCCCACGTCCGATGGCCCGTGACCCACTCCTCTATAGTAGCCTTTGTAAGTCAGAGCACACCTGATCGCAGGACTGCGTGCGATCAGGTGTGCAAACAGTTCCAAACGCTACTATACTATCTGAGCCTCGCCTCGACGGTCAACGGCCTTCTGGCCTGTTGCCTGCCGGCGGCCGCGACGCTCCGCCGGAACGACCGCCTCCGTCGGATCGGGATCGGTGCGGCCCTCGCGACGGCAGTCGCCGGGGCCGTCGCCGTCTGGCCCCCCGGTCGGTGGACCGACGGGGTGGCGGTTCTCGCCGTCGTCACGGGATTCCCCGCCCTCGGCGCCGGCCTCTGTCTGTTCGGCGCCGACCGGCGGCGCGTGTTCGCTGCCGTCGGCGTCCTCGTTTTCTTGTCGATGCCCGTCTTCGGCGAACGGTTCGTCGCGCCGTGATCCGTCCACACGAACCGGGAGAAATTTCAAGATGGTGTCACAACACGTCGGTCGATGCCCTCCATCACCCGCAGGTCGCTCCTCGGAACGCTCGCGGTCGGCGCGACCGTCGGCGTCGCCGGCTGTTCGTCCTCCTGCCCGGACGGCGACGCGCCGGAACCGTCGGTCGTAGTCGACACGGCCGACGCGGACGGCGCGTTCGAAACGCTCCCCAGTGGTTCGTGGCCGTCGCCCCGTTTCGACGCCGGCAACACGGGGTACGCGCCCGTCGACCCGCCGACGGACTCGCTCGCGGTCCGCTGGCGAACCACCCTCCGTACGCCGCGCGTCGACGGCGCCGCCGACGCGAGTTCGCCGACGATCGCCGGCGGCAGGGTGTACGTGACGACCGGCGCGGGGGCGTTCGCGCTCTCGCTTCGCGACGGGACCGAACGCTGGCGACACGGAACGACGCCGGCGACAACCGGCCCGACGGTCGGCTACGACGACGAACTCGCCCCACCCATCGTCGCCGACGGCCGGGTGTATCTGGCGACGATGGACGGTGTCGTTGCCCTCCACGCCGACGACGGGACGCCCGCGTGGCGCGCGACGGACGCGGCGGCGACGGGCGTGCCGACGGTCGTCGACGGCGGGGTGGTCGTCCCGACGGCCGACGGCTTGGTCGCCCGCGACGCCCGCGACGGGACTCGACGGTGGCGCGCCGACGTGGACGCGACCATGCCCGCCGTCGCGGACGGCACAGTCATCGCGGGCGGCGAGGAGACGGTCGCACTCGACGCCGCCACCGGCGACCGCGAGTGGTCGGTGTCGGACAGGGCCGAGCTCTATCCGGTCGTCACCGACGGAACGGTGTATCTCGGGACGTACGGCCGCCTCGTCGGCGTCGCCCTCGACGACGGCCGGGAGCGGTGGGCGGTCGACCGCGGCGGCGGCCGGACCTTCGCCGCACCCGTCGTCGCGCCCGAGACGGTGTATACGGTCGAGCGCCCGAGCGAAGCACCCGACGCGACGTTCGCCCTCAACCGGACCGACGGCGGGGCGCCGGAGCCACGGTGGTGTTCGTACGTCGGCGAGGGGTCGGTCACGGCCGCGACGGGGGACCACGCGTTCGCGCTCCAGTCGGGGTTCGGCGGCCCGCGCGTGGTGGCGTTCACCGAACGCTTCGGCGAGGCGGCGTGGGGGTACGCGGCCGCGGACCGGCCCGTCCCGCCGGCGATTCTCGACGGCGGCGTCGTGAGCGTCACCGATCGCGGAACCGTCGCCGCCGTCGAAGGTGCCTGAGATGTGGACGCCATCGAACCGCCACGCCGGTGGTGTGACCCTTCTCGGAGGCCTTCTCGCGCTCGTCGCTGGCGTGCCGACGCGCTGGTTCGGGCCGGTGCCGGACGACTCCTACGTCTTCGATCCGCCGCGGTTCAGCGCGCTCTGGATCGAGCGAACGGTCGTGCCCGTCGTCGCCGTCGTCGCCGCAGTCCTGCTGCTGGCCGGGCTGCTTGCCCTGTTTCGGCGCGACCGGGAGTGGATGGCGCGCTGGCAGCGCTGGTTCGCCGTCGTGAGCGTGGTGGGCGCGGCCGTCGGCACGCTGGCGACGATGCTCCTCGTCTCGGTCGGTCCGAAGGGAACCGCGGACCCGACCGGCGCGCTGAACGCCCTGCTCGGTGCCGGCCTCGCGCTCCTCGCGCTCCTGCTTCTCCTGCCGGGTCTGGTGGCGTGGGGGAGCGGCTACCTGCGGGCCGGGCGCCCCCGCCTCGGTGTCGCACTCGCCGGCGGCCCCGTCGTTGCCCTCCTGATACTGGCCGTGAACGTCGCTGGCGGCGTCGAGTTCGGACCCGTGGGCTCCCTGCCGGTCGTTCTGCCGTTCGCGCTGGCTATCGTGGTCGTCGGATACGATCTGTGGGACCGGGCCGGCGGCGACGCGAGCGCCTGACCACGACCACAGACCGTTGCTCCCCGCGGCCGGGGGACGCGTATGCACGCCCGCCTTCGCTCACGGTCGGGGCGCTGGTCGTCGCGCTCTCGGTGGTTGTTGTCGTGGCGGGACCGGCAAGCCGGACGGCGATCGGAGTTGTCGGGACCGAACCTCCTCGTCGATTCGTGGCCACACGTTTTTTCACCAACACTCAAGTGGTGTAAAAACCAATATATTTATAACTATCGACTATGTCGGGTTCACGACTATGGCAACCGGGAATCGACTCGTACAGCCACCGAACACACCGATCCGCGCCGTCGTCCGCGACATCGACGGAGGGCGATTCACCGGGGCGTGGGGTGGACGCGCCGCCGAGCGCGCGAACCGCGTGGTCCGGCCGCATCCGGCGGAGCGTACTTCAGTCGCCGGGCCGAACCGAACTCATCATGCTCCGAGTCGAGGACGACATCTACGTCGACGTCGATCGGGAGACGGCGTTCGAGTACATGGACGTGCCGGAACACCAGGCCGAGATTTCGCCCAGCCTGTCGGCCGTCGAGACGGTCGAAACCCTCCCCACCGGCGGCAAGCGCGCCACCTACACCTACCGGATGGGCGGCGTTCCGCTCGACGGCGAGGTGAAAGCGGTCGCCTACGACCCCCCGGAACGGATCGTCTTCGAGATGACCGGCGGCATCGACGGCACCATCGAGTGGACGTTCTCCCCCGAGGGCGACGGCGTCCGGGTCGGCTACGCGGCCGAGTACGACCTCCCGATCCCCGTGCTCGACCGGCTGGCGGCGCCGTTCGTCCGCAAGTACAACGAGCGCGAACTGGCGACGACGCTCCGGAACCTGAAGACGCGACTGGAGGTTTGACGGAAGACGGGGCGCGGGCCGACGGTGGCGACGCGCCGACGGCGGTGACGAACCGGAGGAGCGCTGGCGCCGACCCCCGGACTGCGGCGACTGCCCGCTGTGGCTGTTGCGAGGAACCCATCCCGACCGGCCGGACGCGGTGTCCGATCCGTGGCTACCAGCCCGCCGGCTACGATCGGCGTCTGATAGTGTTTGTTGTAACTGGGTACCGGTGGATCGCTGGACCGTCTTGGCTACCCACCGGTACTGACTTACAATAAACACTATGACGCTTCTCGGCGAACTCGGGTCCGCGGGGTTGCTCGTCGCCGCCATCGCCGTCTTCTCCATCGGTGTCGGCGGCGCCGTCCTCGACGTGCCGGTCGGCGCGTTCAGCCAACTCGCCATCGTCACGCCGTACATGGGTGGGTTCTCGGGCTTTTTCACCTACTACCTCCATCAGAAACGGCGGCTGACGCCGACGGACGATCAGGTGTTCGACTGATAGTGATCACTGTAAGTCAGTACCGGTAGGTCGCCGACCCGTTCTGGCGAACCACCGGTACACAGTTACGATAATCACTATGAAGCCAGATTCGAATCACACCGTTCTCGTCCCGACGACACGAACCGCTCGCTCCGCTCGGCGGGAATGCCGACCTGCTCCGTGTGACAGTGTCGCGAAAACGACGAATGGGTTGGGGCAGATTCGAACCACGCGGACTCCCGCCGGTCGTCCGCTGGCTCCCGCCTCGCTCCGCTCGGCGGGAATGCCGACCTGCTCCGTGTGACAGTGTCGCGAAAACGACGAATGGGTTGGGGCAGATTCGAACCACGCGGACTCCCGCCGGTCGTCCGCTGGCTCCCGCCTCGCTCCGCTCGGCGGGAATGCCGACCTGCTCCGTGTGACAGTGTCGCGAAAACGACGAATGGGTTGGGGCAGATTCGAACCACGCGGACTCCCGCCGGTCGTCCGCTGGCTCCCGCCTCGCTCCGCTCGGCGGGAATGCCGACCTGCTCCGTGTGACAGTGTCGCGAAAACGACGAATGGGTTGGGGCAGATTCGAACCACGCGGACTCCCGCCGGTCGTCCGCTGGCTCCCGCCTCGCTCCGCTCGGCGGGAATGCCGACCTGCTCCGTGTGACAGTGTCGCGAAAACGACGAATGGGTTGGGGCAGATTCGAACTGCCGACCTGCTCCGTGTGAAGGAGCCGTCATAACCGGACTAGACCACCAACCCTCGCGTACGTCGATACTGGTGACGCCGACTTAAGGATTGTCTTATACCTACGGCTGTGGCTATTTCGGGGGGTTCGCCGCCCCGCGTGGCGAACCACTCGGGTGACCGACGACGGGCAGTATCACTCCGCCGACTCGCCGCTACGATAGCGACGAATCCGCTCTTGGGCGTCCTGGATGGCCGTCTTCGCCTCGCCCTCGGCGCGGGACTCCAACTCCTTCAGTTCGCCCTGCAGTTTCTCCAGTCGCGACGGCTCCGGCTCCTCCTCCTTGCCGGTCAACTCGCGGAACCGCTCTTCCAGCGGGTCGAGTTCCTCCATGACCCCTTCCTTCGCGTGCTCGCCCGCTCGACCCATGTAGTACAGTGCATCTTCGAAATGCTTGTTCATATATGACCAAACGTCGACGACAAATATATCTCTTGTGGCGAGGAGAGGGTCAGAATCGGCCGACGATACGGGACCCGAAGAGCAGGGCAACGACGGTGGCCACGACGCCGAACCCGGGACCCGATCCGGGTGTCGTCCCGGGCGGGGCGGTGGAGGTGGGTGAGGATGTCGGCGTCGCCGTCGCTGTCGCCGAGGGTGTGGGCGTCGCCGTCGCCGACGCTGTCGGTTCGAGGCCGGCCGGCGGGAGCGACACTGAGACGGCGACGGGCGTTCCGTTCCGGCGATACGGGTCGCCGACGCTGTCGGGCGTCCCACGGACGGCGACAGCCCGGAGGTTACTCCCGGCGTCGACGCCCTCGACGGCGAGGGTGACGACGGAACTCGTTCCGGGACCGAGGTAAGGCGAGCGTCCGAGGAGGGCGTCCCCGTCGCGAACCTCGAGGTAGCCGCCGTCGGGGAGTGTTACGTTTTCGATGGCGACGCGGCCGGCGTCGCTCAGCGAGGCGCGCCCCAGCGCCGCGGGTCGGCGCTCGACCACCTCGAATCGCTGCACGTCGCTGTCGCCGTCGAGTTGCACTTCGAGAGTGTACGTCCCCGGGGTGGCGTTCGCGGGCACGGCGAGGCGGGCGGTCCAGACACCGTCGTACCCCCACGACTCGACGACTGCGAACCCGAAGCGGTCGGCGTCGGGACCGTCGGTCACCGAGACGTCGATGGCGGTGTCGTCGGGGCGACGGTTGGTCGTCCCGCGGACGAGCAGGGTTGATCCGGCCTCGACGGGATGGACCCCGGAGCGGTTCGAGCGGTCGTCGGATACGACGTCGACGATGGCGACGGACCGAGGTGGATCGGCGCCGATGCCGGCCCCGGCGTCGCCGACACACGGTGGGGACACGGCCCCGGCGCTTCCGACGACGGCGAACGCGACTGTCGACAACACGAGGGCGGACGCGAGGACGTACGCGTGAGTGTGCATCGTCCGTGTCAGTACGTCGGTCGGTCCTCGCGGACGCCGTCACGCTCGTTGACGAGGCGCGCGAAGGTGAACAGGGCGTCCGAGAGGCGATTCAGGTAGGCGATGGCCTCGGCGTTGACGGGATCGGTGCCGGCGAGGTCGACCGCCCGCCGTTCGGCCCGACGGACGACCGTCCGGGCGTGATGGAGGGCCGCACCGGCCTCGCTTCCGGTCGGGAGGACGAACGATTCGAGCGGATCGAGTTCCTCGTCGGCCGCGTCGATCCACGCCTCCAACTGTTCGGTGTGTTCCTCGCGGACGACCGGGTCGTCCTCGTCGGGATCCGGGTTGGCGAAATCCGCCTGCACGACGTGGAGGTGGTTCTGAACCCGTTCGAGATACTCGTCTACGTCGTCGTATCCCGTCGGCCGGATCGTCCCGACTAGCGCGTTGGCCTCGTCGACGGTGCCGTAGGCCTCGATTCGGGGACTCGTCTTCGAGACGCGGGACATGTCCCGGAGGTCGGTCATACCTTCGTCGCCACGGCCGGTGTAGATCTTCATGCGAGCGTTCGTTCGACGTAGTCGAGGATGTTGACGCTCTCGGCCATCGTAACGCCGTGTTCGTCGTCGACGAGGACGGGCACGGCACGTTGGCCGCTGACGCGTTTCACCTCGTTGCGCTTCGAGTGAAGCGCCTCGGTCCAGACCGTTTCGTAGTCGATATCGTGGTCCTGCAGAGCGTCGTGAACCGTCTCACAGTACGGACAGCCGTCGAGCGCGTAGAGCGTGATCGACATACCCCTCCGTTGGGACGCGTCGGGCAAGTAGCTTGGCCCGTCGCAGTCGGCGGCACAACTTCGTATCGCGATATACAATTTATCCCTCGGTTCGGGAACCAGTATCTTCAATTGAATCGGCGGCCGAAACACAGCTATGAGCCTGGAGATGGACCACGACTGCCCGGAGTGTTCGAACGACACGTTCTGGCGGACGGCAAGCACGACGCTTCACCTGGGGGAGAAAACGAAGTGGGTGTGTACCGACTGCGATTACGGACTCGTCCGCATCGACGGCATCGACAGCTCCGAACACGTCGGCTTCTAGCCGCCGGCGCGGCCTACTCGATTGAATCGCGGTAGTCGTCGGCGGAGAGCAGAGCGTCGAACTCGCCGTCCGAACTCGGCTCGACTTCGATCATCCAGCCCTCGCCGTAGGGGTCCTCGTTGACGAGTTCCGGCGCGTCGAACAGCGCCTCGTTGACGGCGACCACGGTGCCCGACACCGGCGAGAGGAGGTCCGAGACGGCCTTGATGCTCTCGACGACGCCGAACTCGGCGTCCTTGGTCACCTCGTCGCCCTCGGCGGGGAGTTCGACGAACACCACGTCACCCAGTTCGTCCTGTGCGAAGTCGGTGATGCCGACTCTGACCGTCTCGTGGTCGGTCGTCGTCCACTCGTGCGATTCCAGATACCGTCGGTCCGCGGGTACGTCGAAACTCATGTATCGATGAAGGGGGGCGTCACTACGTTTGCTTGCTTCGGTTCGCCCCGGACGACCACCCGTACGCGGGTGCCCGGAGGTGCCTGGTCGGAGAGGTAACCGAGGCCGATGGGTTCGCCCAGCGTCGGACTCATCGTCCCGCTGGTGAGGTGGCCGAGATGCTCGCCGTCGGCGTCGACCACCTCGTAGCCGTGGCGGGGAACGCCACGTTGCTGGAGGACCACGCCCCGGAAGCGCTCGTCGACACCCTCGCGCTCGACGGCTTCGAGGGCGTCACGCCCCACGAACTCCGTGTCGAGGTCGACCGTCCAGTCGACGCCCGCCTCGTAGGGATTGCGGGGTTCGGCTTCCGGATCGAAGTCCTGGCCGGAGAGCAGAAACCCCATCTCCAGACGGAGGGTGTCGCGGGCGCCCAGCCCACAGGGCTGGCAGTCGAACGCCGACCACACCGTCTCGGCCTCGTCCCACGGAACGAGGAACTCGAAGCCGTCCTCGCCGGTGTAACCCGTCCGCGAGGCGAACGCACGCACGCCGGCCACGTCACAGAACGCCGCCTTGAACCGATCGATGTCGGTGGTTGCACCGTCGGTCGCCTCGCTCGCTAGCTCCGGCGCGTCCGGCCCTTGGAGTGCCAGCATCGCCCACTCCTCGGTGGCGTCTCGCACCGTCGCGTCGAGGCCCCACTCGTCGCGGTACTCGGTCCACCGCGCGTACATTTCGTCGTCGTGGCCCGCGTTCGGAATGAACAGGTAATGCGACTGTCCGTCCTCGTCGGGGAGTCTGAACACCATCGTGTCGTCGAGGATGATCCCATCCTCGTCGGTGATACACGCGTACTGCGTGTCGCCCGGATCGAGTTCGGTTACGTCGTTCGTGGTCAGCCGGCCCATCAGCGCCGTCGCGTCGGGGCCGGTCACCACGATTTCGCCCATGTGGGAGACGTCGAAGATCCCCGCCGATTCGCGAACGGCGGCGTGTTCGGTCCGGATGGAGTCGAACTCGACCGGCATCTCCCAGCCACCGAACTCGGTGAACGACGCGTCCCGGTCGGCGTGGGTCGCGTGCAAGGGTGGCTTTCGTAGGCCCATACGCCCCCCTCGGCGCCTCGTGACCTAATGGTTTTGTCCGGGTGCGAGGGCGTAAATCGTATGTCGCGATACGAAATGGGGTGGTGGGGTCAGCGACCCGGGGCACCGCGAACGGCATCGTGGTCGTCCTGAGAGCGATTTTCACGTGACGCTGACCGACGCCGAGCCGCCGGGATGAGGACACGTGGGCCGAATCGGCCATCACGGCCCCTCGACCCCGGCGTCCGAGAGCAGATGCACGTCGTCGAGCGACGCCCGGACGCAGTCGCCGGGCACGAGCCCACGCCCGACCCGTGGCGGCACCGTCGCCACCAGATCCGGACCGCCGAGGTCGACCACGATCCGGTAGTCGTCCCCCTCGTTGAGTCGCCGGCGGACCGTGCCGACGAGGCCGGCGTCGGCGTCGGCCGGATCGAGCCGAACGCGTGACGGGCGCACGCAGACCGTGACGGGCGCGCCGATCGACCGCGTCGTTTCGACCGGCAGGACGACGCCGTCGACCCGAACGCCGCACTCGACGACCGTCCCCTCGAAGACGTTCTCACAGCCGGTGAACCGGGCGACGAACTCGCTTTCGGGCCGGTCGAGGACGGCGTCGGGCGTCCCGACCTGTTCGACGGCGCCGTCCCGCAGGACCGCGACCCGGTCGCCGAGCACCGTCGCCGAGCGCTGGTCGTGCGTGACGTAGACGACCGGCACGTCGAGGGCGCCGAGCAGGTCGTGGAGTTCGTCGCGGAGTCGGCGACGGATTGGCGCGTCCAGACTCGACAAGGGTTCGTCGAGCAACAGGGCATCCGGATCGGCCGCGAGCGTCCGGGCCAAGGCGACACGCTGGCGTTCGCCCCCCGAGAGTGCCGGCGGGCGCCGGTCGAGGAGGTCCCGAATCTCAAAGGTGGCGGCGAGGTCGTCGACACGCTCCTCGGTCGCCGCGTACGCGACGTTCTCCCGTGCGGTCAGGTGGGGGAAGAGCGCGCCGTCCTGAAAGACGAGGCCGACGCCCCGATCCTCCGGCGGTCGGCCGTCGAGTGCCCGCCCGTCGAGGGTGACGGTGCCGGCGTCGGGTCGGGTGAGGCCGGCGACGAGCGAGAGGAGCGTCGTCTTGCCACAGCCCGACGGGCCGAGGACGGCGAGCACCTCGTCCGCGACGGCGAGGTCGACGGGACCGAGTTCGAACCCCGCGTACCGCTTCGTGACCCCGTCGAGGTGTAGTCCGGTCATCGCCACGGGTTCGACGCGACGGTGTTCAGGACGAGCAACGCCAGTACCGAGACGACGACGAGAACGATGGCGACCGGGTAGGCGGCGTCGAGACCGAGCGAGATGAACGACACCCAGATCTGGACGGGCATCGTCCGCGGGTAGTACGCGAGCATCATCGTCGCGCCGAACTCGCCCATCGCACGGGCGAACGCAAGCGTTACGCCGGCCAGGATGCCCGGGCCGGCAAGCGGGAGCGTAACGCGCCGGGCGGTCGTCAGCCGTCCCTTGCCGAGCGACCGGGAGGCGTGTTCGAACGTCCGGTCGACCCCCTCGAAGGCCGCCTTCGCCGTGACGACGACGAAGGGCGACGCGACGAACGTCTGGGCGAGCACCACGCCCGCGAGCGACCGGGTGAGCGGGACGCCGGCCGTGGCGGCGACGCCGCCGAGGAGCGTGTTCGGGCCGACGACCGTCAGCAGGACCACCCCACCCACCGTCGGCGGGAGGACGAGTGGGAGGACGACGACCGCGAGGGCGGCGTCGGTCCACCGCGTGTCGGCCCGGGCCAGCCAGTACGCGAGCGGCAGCCCGAGGGCGGTTCCGAGGAGGGTGCTGAGGGTCGCGGCGAGGATCGAGGTCGTCGCCGCGTCGATGACCGTCGCGTTGCCCAGGCTGGCGGCGACCGCACCCGGCGGGGCAGAGAGGAACAGCGAGACCAGCGGGGCGACGTAATAAAGCAGGAGAAGGCCGCCCAGAGCGAGCGCGAGAGTGAGCCAGTCGGGGCGGGGGACGTGCCTCCGCCAAGTCGAGTGTGCCGACATCAGTGGCGGACCGTGAGAGCCGAAATCGCCTCCACGAGCGCCGAGGCCTCCCGGTCGGTGGTCGTCGCCCGTCTCACTGCGTCCGGCACCGCGCCCTCGTAGTGCGGGAACTCCTCGCGGAGCAGGAAGCCGGCGTCGGCGAGGTAGTCGCCGGTCGTGTGGGCGGCGAACACCGACAGCGCGGCGTCGCTCCGGTGGCGAACGGTCGAGCCGTAGCTGATGGGGCTGCCCCGGATCTCCTGCCCGCTCGGGAGCGTATACGAGACGGTCGAGTACCGGTCGGCGTGTGCCGGGTCGCTCAGGTCGATCCGGTCGGGGAGGTCGACGTAGTCGTATCCGCGCTCGACGGCCATGTTGCGGTAGGCGAAGGCGGCGTCGATCGATCCGGTTTCGAAGCCGCCGATCAGCGCCGTCTCCGGGTAGATCTGTCGCCGGCGTGGAATCGCCTCGCGCAACGCCGGCGCGTCGGCGTAGTGACGCGCCGCGAGTTCGAGCGTAAAGAGCGTCCGATAGCCGAGCGGGTCTCGATCGGGGTCCGTGCGGCCGAGTCGCACGTCGCCGTCGACCAGCGGTTCGTACCATCGGTCGGCGTCCGCGACACGTCGCCCGCCCTCGGTGTCGGGGTTGTACGCGAGGACGACCGCGTTGCTCGTAAACGTCGCGTACCACGGCGGCGAGAGGGGTGCCTCGAACAGCGCGGTGTCGGCCACGGTGACGATGTCGGGGTCGCGCTGTCCCTCGGCGATCAGGCGAGCGACGGTCGCGGAGCCGTGGGCCTCGACCCGGATCGGCACGTCGACGGCGGGCGCGAGCCCCGTCTCCAGTGCGTGTTGGAGGCTGCCGGCGGCGAGTATCGTGGCCGCCGGCGACTCGCCGTCGTCGGCCGCCGCCTCGCCCTCCGGCCCCGCTCCCATCCAGGTGCCGGTGCAGCCGGCCAACCCGACCGACCCGGTCGCACCCACCGTCAGCAGGAATCCACGGCGGGTGTGTCCGTCCGTCTCGTGCATGGAGTGGGGTAGAAACGATTGGAAAAAAAGCTTATCTCAAATGGTTTTGTTTTAGTCGTATGGTTTCGGCCGATTCGACGATCCTGACCGAACGACAGGTGGAGGTGCTCGAACTCAGGGAGCAGGGGCTCACCCAGCAGGCGGTCGCGGATCGGCTGGGTACGACGGGGTCGAACGTGAGCGCCGTCGAGCGGGCGGCGGAGCGAAACGTCGAGCAGGCCCGCCGGACACTGGAGTTGATTCGGACCGTCCGGTCGCCCGTCCGCCTGACCGTCGAGGCCGGCACCAGTTTCGACGGGCTGGTCGATGCGGTGTACGAGCGGGGCGACGAGGCCGGCGTGAAAATCGCGTACTGCCGCCCGGAGCTGTACGCCCATCTGTTCGGACGGCTCGAAGCGCACACGACACGGAACCGGCTCGACGCCGAGATAGAAGTCGGCCTGACTCGCGGCGGCGAGGTGAAGGTGTTCGTCGACGGCGAGTGAGCCGCCCGTCGGCGTGACCCCGGCAGGGCGAAGTGATCGGGTCGCGTAGCACGCCTATGGCCGGACACGCCGAACGAGTCGCGCTCCGAGTGGCCGACCTCGATCGGATGGTCGAGTTCTACGCGGACGTGATCGGACTGGATACGCTCGCCCGAGACGCCGACCGGGCCGTCCTCGGCGTCGACGACCCCCTTCTGGTCCCTCTCGCGGCGCCCGACCGGCCCCCCGGCGGCCGGACGAGGCGGGACCCTTTCACGCGGCGTTTCGGGTCCCCCCGCGGTCTGCGCTCGGCGACGCCCTGACCCGGATCGAGGAGGGATGGCGCCTCGACGGCCCGTCGGACCACCACGTCAGCGAGGCGCTTTACTTGTCCGATCCGGAGGCCAACGGGATGGAACTGTATCGCGACCGGCCGCCGTGGCCGGTGACCGACGACGGGACCGTGGCGATGGACACGCTCCCGCTATCTCTCGATCCGCCCCGCGAGGCGTCGACCGGCGCGGATCGGCTCCCGTCGGGGACCGACCTGAGCCACGTCCACCTCGAAGTCTCGTCGCTGTCGGGCGCACAGTCGTTCATACGTCGACGGCCTCGGTCTCATAGTGATTATCGGTGGGTCGCCAAGCCGGTCCGGCGACCCACCGGTAACCAGTTACAATAAACAGTATCAATGTCCGGCAGTCGATGCCCTCGGCGCTCTTTCTCGCCCTCGACGACCACCACCACGTCGGCTGCAACGTCTGGAAGGGGCGCACGGAACCGGACGGACTCACGATCCGTCTCGAACGGGGGTAGACAGCCTACCCGATCAGGAGGCGGAGATTGTACGCGGTGGTGAACGCGCCGACGACGGCGAGCATCGCCGGGGGGCCGTAGTAGAGCGCGGTGTCGGCGTCGCGGGCGCCGTAGAGGCTGACGCCCAGACAGATCAGGAACGCGGCCAGTTTCAGGCCGATCAGACCCCACAGGCCGAACCCTTCGATGGCCGCCCGGAGGAGGGCGTTGCCCTCGTTCACCGAGTCGCTGAACCCGACGAGGGAAACGGTGGTGACGATGTCGCCGACGCCGTAGGTGAGCGCCGCGAGAAACCAGAGTCGGGAGAACTCGGTCGAATCGAAGGGCGTCCCGTCCAGCGAAAGGGCGGCCACGGAGAGCATACCACGAGACAGGGGGGAGCGGGTGATAACGGTACGCCCTCGATTATCAGCGACGGAACTGCGCCCGGACGAGACCGGGACGTATATGTCCGCGAAAAGGGTACGAGCCCCATGGATCTGTTCGGTCGGCGCTCGGACGACGACGGGAGCGCCCCCCGCGTGGCGCTGTTCGTCGACGGTCCCAACGTGCTCCGCGGGGAGTTCGACGTCGACCTGGACGACGTGCGCGGGGCCGCCGCCGCGGCGGGTCGACCGGCGACCACTCGGCTCTACGTCGACGAACACGCGACGCCGGAGCTCATCCAGGCGGCCGAGGCCCGCGGGTTCGAGGTGGTCGTCACCAGTGGCGACGTGGACGTGAAACTCGCCGTCGACCTCACCCGCTTCGCCGTCGAAGGACGGGCGGACGTTATCGCCGTCGCCTCGCGGGATACGGACTTCAAACCCGCCATCGAGGCGGCCAACGCCTGCGGTCTCCGGACGCTCGCCATCGCGCCCGGCGAACACGGCCGCTCGGACGCCCTCCGCAACGCAGCCGGGGGGAGCGTCACGCTCGACGGCGACGTGGACGGCTAATTTTTTACCCGCGCGTGCCGACGATCTCCCGTGACTAGCGACCTCGACGCGCCCGTCCTCGACGACCACCTCCACCTCGACCCGGACGCCGGCCGCGGGCTCGACGCCGTACGCGACTTCCGCCGCCTCGGCGGGACGCATCTCCTCGTCGTCAACAAACCCTCGTGGCACCTCGGGGTCGAAGCCGACACCGGCGACGATTTCCGGGCCGTCTTCGACCGCACCCTCGACGTCGTCGCCGACGCGGACGACCTGCTCCCCGGCCGGGCGTGGCCCGTCCTCGGCGTCCACCCCGGCCTCGTCTCCAGGCTCGTCGACGAACGGGGGTTCGCGCCCGAGGACGCCCGGGACCTGATGCAGGCCGGTCTCGATACCGCCGCCGAGTACGTCCGCGACGGGCGCGCGCTCGCGCTCAAGACCGGGCGGCCCCACTACGACACGACCGACGCGGTGTGGGACGCCTCGAACGCGGTCCTGAAATACGGGTTGGCGCTGGGCGCGGCGGCCGACTGCGCGGTCCAACTCCACACCGAGGCCAGCGAGGACCTCACCGATATCGCCGACTGGGCCGAGGCGCGCGGGCTCCCGGCCCACCGGGTCGTCAAACATTACGCGGGACCGACGCTCGCCGGCCCGACACCGAGTGTCATGTGTCGAAAGGAGTGGCTCCGCGAGGCCGCCGAGAGCGGGGTGCCGTTCCTGATGGAGACGGATTTCGTAGACGACCCCGACCGGCCGGGGGCGGTGATGGGGCCCAAGACCGTGCCCCGACGCGTTCGACTGTTGCTCGACGAGGGCTACGACGACGCCGTTCGGCGGGCGCACGTCGAGACGCCCGCGCGGGTGTACGACATCGACACCGAGGCGACGCTTACCGCCCGAGACGGGGCGCTCGGGGACGCATAGGAAAGGTCTTTGAGTCCACGAACGTTCCTTCAGGGTATGACCGACGTGGAGGACACGTTCTACACGGAAGACCGCTGGCAGAACTGGATCGGGCGGGTAGCCGAGGAGGAACTGGACCCCGAAAACGAGGATTCGGCGCGTCTCCTGCTCAACCTGCAGGACGACGCCGCCATCGCCGTCGCGAAGATCATCAACGCCTACGAGGACGGCCGCCTCGACGAGGAGGCCGCCGTCGAGGAACTGGCCGGCGTCCGGGATATCGTCCTCGACGACGTGGATCTGGACGACGAGGAGAAACGGATGCTGGTCGACGGCGTCCAGACCAGTCTGGTCTGTGTCTTCTACGCCGCCGAGGAGTACATCGCCGCCGGCCCCACCGAGGACGGGACCATCGAGGAGTACGTCCACGCCGCGGCCGACGCCGAGGCCAACGAGGACTTAGACGCCGCGCTGGGCTATCTCGTCCAGGCGGGCACGCGTATCGTCGACGGCGACGAACTCGACATCGCCTTGGTCGAGGACCTGGAGTACGGCCTGGTGTCGGAGTGGGTCAACGGGCTCGATAGTCTCCAGAGCGCGATGAGCGATCCGGAAGTGGTCGAAGAGGACGAGGATTAGCGGTCGCCGTCGTCCGATCGAGTCACCCTCCTCTCGTCGGCTCTGCATCCCCGACGATCTCTCACAGATAGCTATCGACCTCGGTCCGTGAGGCCGTCGCCGTGGAGCGAATATCGGAGTACGAACGGTGTCTTATGAACCGTCGCCGATCGGTTGAACGCGGAGGTGGGTCACGTCGTCGCTATCCCTTCGGAGGATGTCAACGGCGTAGATGGTGGACGTTTGTATTACGAAGCGCCACATTTCTTGGGTTCGAAAGTTTGAATACCCTGATATAGGGTATATGAGTCTATGAGTGACGAACCGAACATCGATCGGCGAGCGTACCTCACCACCGTTGGCGTCGGGGGGCTCGCCGCGCTGGCCGGCTGTGCCGGTAGCGGGGCCGACACGAGCGGGTCCGAGTCGGACACGGACGAGGCTGGAACCGAAACCGGTTCGGGAATGGAGTCGGGTTCGACGCTCCCCGACTCGGTCGACATCGGGTCAGACATCCCCTACCGCCCGTTCGAGTACAAGACCACCGATGGCGAACTCAAGGGATTCGACGTGAGTATCGCGCAGGCCGTTTTCGAGGACCAACTCGGGATCACCCCGAACTTCACCGACACGAGTTTCGACACCATCATCTCGTCGCTCAACAACGGCAACTTCCGGGTCGTGATGAGCGCGATGACGATCAACGAGACGCGGGACCAGCAGGTCGATTTCTCCGACCCGTATTTCACCGCCTACCAGACGATCCTCGTCCTGAAAGACAGCGACATTACCGCACGGACCGACCTCAAGGGCAAGACCGTCGGGGTCCAGAAGGGGACGACCGGCGCGAACGCGGCCGAGGAACTGAAATCGGAGTTCGGCGGCGACCTGGCGATCAAGCGCTACGACCAGATTCCGGCGGCGTTCGACGCGCTGATCAACAATCAAGTCGTCGCGGTGATCAACGACAACACGGTCAACGGCGAGTTCGCGGATCAGAACGACGCCGTCCGGTTCGTCGAGGGCGAGGGCGCCGCCGCCGACGCGGGCAAGAACGCACCGCCGTACCTCACCCTTACGATCGAAGAGTACGGGATCGCATTCCGGCAGGACGACGACGAGTTCCGTCAACGGGTGAACGAAGCGCTCGCGGCGATCCGCGAGGACGGCACCTACGACGAAATCTACGGCCAATACTTCTCGGGGTAATCGACCCGTGCATAGGACGCGGATTCAAGTAGACACCGCCGCTTCGGAACGCCCATGACGGACACGGGGAGTCGAGACGCCGACGAGACCGCGGCGAGTCCGACGTTCGACGACCGGACGCTCAAGTACGTCGGGATGGCTGCGTCGGGGGCGTTCACCCTCGTCGTCGCCGCGTTCTTGGGGCTGATCCTCTGGCGACAGGTCGATCCCTCGCTGTTCGTCGAGATCCTCCATCCACAGTTCGTCGATGCATTTCTCGTCGTCGTCAGGATCGTCGTCGTCAGTAGCGTCCTCTCGGTCGTCAGCGGGTTCGCCGTCGGACTCGGACGGATCTCGGAGACGACGATGACACGCGGGATCGCGAAAGGCTACATCGAATTCTTCCGCGGAACACCGCTTCTCTTCCAACTCATCGTCATCTACTCCGGTATCCCGGCGTTCTGGGCCGCCGGCGAGTTTCCCATCGCGAACTTCTCCATTCCCGCGGCGATCATCGGGCTGACGCTGAACCACGCCGCCTACATCGGCGAGGCGATCCGTGGCGGCGTCGAAGCCGTCCCGGACGGCCAAATGGAGGCCGCGCGGTCGCTCGGAATGTCCTACGCCCAGTCGATGCGGGAAGTGGTGTTGCCACAGGCGTGGCGCAACGCCCTCGCAGCCATCGGTAACGACCAAGTGATCCTCGTGAAAGACACCTCGCTCCTGTCGGTGCTCGCGGTACCCGAGATCATCAGTACGGTCCAGAACATCAACAGCGCGACGTTCGACATCTGGACGCCGATCCTCTGGGCGGCGATTCTCTACCTCACGATCACGATTCCGCTCGGGAAGTTCGTGCGCTACTTAGAGGCGCGTGCCGACCCCGCGGGTGAGAGCGCGTGAGCGGCGGTCGCCCGCTGATCGAGTTCGACGGGGTAAATAAATACTTCGGCGAGACACAGGTGTTGCGGGACGTCGACCTGAGCGTCGGCGAACGGGAGGTAGTGGTCGTGATCGGCCCGTCCGGGTCGGGAAAATCGACGCTCCTGCGCTGTGTCAACCGACTGGAAGAAATTCAGGCCGGGGAGATTCGTATCGGGGGGCAGGCCGTCTCCGAGATGGATGTCAACGCCGTCCGACAGCGCGTCGGGATGGTGTTCCAGTCGTTTAATCTGTTCCCGCACATGACCGCACTGGAGAACGTCGCCGTCGCGCCACGAAAGGTCCGTGGCATCCCCGGCGACGAGGCGGACGAACGGGCGCGGACGCTCCTCGACCGCGTCGGCCTGGCCGACCAGACCGAGTCGTACCCCGGGGAACTGTCCGGCGGGCAACAACAGCGGGTGGCCATCGCCCGTGCGCTGGCCATGAAGCCCGAGGTGATGCTGTTCGACGAGGTGACGAGCGCGCTCGACCCCGAACTCGTCGGCGACGTCCTCGGCGTCATCGGCGACCTCGCCGCCGAGGGGATGACTATGCTCGTCGTCACCCACGAGATGGGGTTCGCCCGCGAAGTCTGTGACCGGGTGGTCCTCATGGCCGAGGGTGAGGTGGTCGAACAGGGCCACCCCGAGTCGTTCTTTGAGAACCCCGAGACCGAGCGCGGACGGGCCTTCCTCTCCCGGCTCCTCTGACATCGTGTGGGCGCGTCTCGGAACATCATCCGTCCCGCGATTGGCGTTTCGATCCTGTCGAGGATTGACCTACGTTCGGATCGCTCCGCGCTGGCCCCTCCCGTCTGAACGGGCACTCGTCGACGGCGACGAACGCGACATCGCGCTGGTGTCGGAGTGATAGTGTTTATTGTAACTGGTTACCGGTGAGTCGCCAAGGCGGTCCGGCGACCCACCGGTAATGACTTACAACAAACACTATGAGTCAACGGACTCGACGGTTTGCGGAGCGCGATGAGCGATCCCGAAGTGGTGGAGGAAGACGGGGGCTGACTCGGATCGAGGGCTCAGTTCTGTCCCGGCGGACCGTTCCCACTTGGCCCTCGACCACCACCGTTGCCGCCGCCCGGGTTGCCGTTGTTATCGTTCCCTTCGAGCGTGATGAAGTAGGTACTCCTCTCGCCGGTTTCCTGGAATTTGAGGGTGAGAACTAGGAAGTCTTCGGGTTTTGCTTGCGTACCACTATCGGGCGTTTCCAGGGAGAAGGCGATGGCGTCGGGCGAGTTTTGCGGGATCGTCACCGGACTGTCGAGCGGCTTAAGTTGACCTGGTACCTGAAACTTAGTGTTCCCAAAAATGAGTTTCTCCGGTGGTTGGCGAGTGTTTCCTTGTCCATTACTGGGACTCGTCGTGTAGTAGAACGACACACGAGCCTCGCTGACCGTCCGGTCGGAGCCGGCCGTGTTGTTGAAATAGAGATCGATATCGCCGTCTTTCTTCGCGACGCCCTTGACGAGCACCACGTCACCATCCCCCGACGGGTTGATCTCCTCGGCCCCGCCGTCGTCGGTCGACCCGGCCGTCGCGGTGAACCCGAAGCGTGTGCGCTCGTAGGGTTCGATATTCCCGTTCCCGTTCAGATCGCTCCGCGCTTCGACGGTGATCGTTCCGGAGCTATCGGGGCGAAGGGCGACGGGCGCGCGGCCGTTGCCGTCGGTGGTGACGGTACGTTGCGTGCCGCCGTTGGCGAAGGAGCCGCCACCGGCGACGACTTCGAACGTCACCTCTTCCCCGCTGACCGGGTTGTTGTAGCGGTCACGGACCTCGGCGACGACCGGCCGGGCACGGCCCGTCGCGACCGTCTCGTTCCCGGTGAGGCCGATCAGATACGATCCACCGGGTCGCTCGACGGTGCTCGAATCCGACTGCGCCCGCAGTTCCACGGCGGCCAACCGGAGTTCGTACTGCCGGCTCCCGTTGAACGTGATGCGAACGCTCTCGTCGCCGACGGGCGTCGTCGTCACGACGTTCGGGTTCGCCACCACGTCGGGTGCGACGGTGTCGTTCCACGCCGACGCGGGAATCGGGGTCGGCACGGTCACGTCGAACGTCGCCCCCGTCCCGGTGACGACGACGGTCCGCGTCGCCGTGGAGACCGGATCGGCCGTCACCGGGACGGACCCTCCGGCGGCGCCGAGGTCACCACGGACCGTCACCAGCGTGATGCGGTTCCCGCGGATCGACGACCCGGCCGAGATGGGGAGCACACGGTCGTCCGGGAGTCGGTAGACGCCCTGCCCCGCGACGGTGACCGGCGAGCCGTCGAACTCGTTGTACGACGGCGTGAACGTCACCCGGTTGGTCGCGTACGTGCCGCTCGTGGCGTTCCAGAACGTCTGCGTGTTTTCGGCCTCGCTCTCGACGGCGCGCACGCCGTCGACGCTGACGTTCGGGGCCCCCTCGGTCGAAATCGTCCCCGCCGGCGCGCCGGGGTTGATGAAGATGGATCGGGCGGGGTAGGTCGCACCGGTCGCAACCGTCGTCGACGCGGACGTGCCCTCGGTGCCCGCCGCGACCACGTCGTTTCGGACCGACACCATGTCGTCGGTCGCTTCCTGATACGCGTTGAACTCGACGCGGGCGTTCTGCTGGGGGACGACCGTGGCCTGATAGATGGAGATGCCGAGGATCAGGATACCGAAGAGTAGAATCGCCCCGACCTGGATGGCCTGGGCGCGGTTCGCGTCGCGAAAACCCATTGTGGAAACGCAGTCGAGCGGGTAGAAAAGCCTTGTCGCCAAAATCTCACCAACAATAGCAAGCCGGAGCGATTAATGAGTGTGGGCGCCCTCGTCCGGGCGTGTCTCGGGCCCAGTCGGAAGCCGTCGCCACCGTGTTGCTTCTCGCGCTCGTTGTGCTCCTCGTGAGCACCGTCGGCTACGTCGTCCTGGGGACTATCGGCCCCGACGACACGCCGACGGTCGAGGTGGCGGCGACGGTGACCGACAGCGGCGTGACGCTCACCCACCGGAGCGGCGAGGGACTTCCCGGCGACGACCTGACCGTCGTCCTCCGCTACGGCGGAAGCGAGCAGCGCTACGACTTCGCGACGGACGGACGCTACGGCGCAGACGGCACCTTCGGCCCCGGGGAGGAGTGGCACCTCGACGAACCGATTCCGTACGCCCCCGGCGACCGGGTCGACGTACTCCTCCTCCACGGCCCATCCAACACGGTGCTGTTCCGCGGACGAAAAGTCGCCGCCACGCCGACGGCGACGGCGACACCGGCACCGCCCGCGGCCCCGACCCGCCGAGACGAACCGTCATTCGACAGCTGACGTACCTAGCATCGACAAACCCATATGCCGTCTCGCTGAAGGGGCGTGTATGACTTCCGTCGGCATCGACGCCATCGAAATCCGAACGGGGAAGCTCAAACTCGACCTGGCCGAGACGTTCGCGCCGGCCAAAGACGAGGCCCCGGAGAAGTACACGAAGGGGTTAGGGCTCGAAGCCTCGTCGTTCCCCGACACCTACGAGGACATCGTGACGATGGGGGCAAACGCCGCCAAACGGCTGATCGACCGCAAGGGCCTCACGCCCGACGACATCGGCCGCATCGACGTGGCCACCGAGAGCGCGTTCGACAACTCCAAGCCCGTCTCCACGTACATCGCCGGCTGTCTGGAGGAGGTGTACGACGGCGACTTCCACCACGCAAACAAGGGCGAGCGCAAATTTGCGTGTGTCGCCGGCACCCAGAGCATCGACGACGCGTACAACTGGATCAAAGCGGGGCGAAACCGGGGCCGGTCGGCGCTCGTTATCGCCACCGACACCGCACTCTACGCCCGGGGCGACCCCGGCGAGGCCACGCAGGGCGCGGGCGCCGTTGCCATGCTCGTCTCCGAGGATCCGAGCGTCGTCGAACTCTCGACCCATCAGGGCTACGGCAGCGCCGACGAGACGGACTTCCTGAAGCCCAACCAGCAGTTCCCGAGCGTCGACGGCAAGCGATCCGTCCAGGTGTATCTGGCGCGAATGCGCGAGGCGCTGACGGACTTCGAATCGGTCGCCGGCCGCACCCACCCCGACGACTACGCGTACTTCCCGTTCCACACGCCGTTCCCGGGCATGGTCCGTAAGGCCGCCCTCCTCGGCTTCCGGCACATGACCCGGGATACGGAAATCGAGGACGGACTCGCGACCGAAATCGGCCGCCAGCCACGCGAAGAGGAGTACGACGACTGGGACGCCTACGAGGACGCCATCCGGGAGTACATGGACGCGCTGAAGGGGACGGAGACGTACAACGACTGGTACGCGCGGGCCATCGACCCGACGCTCACGCTCGCACGCCGGGTCGGCAACTGGTACACCGGCTCCGTCCACGTCGCGCGCGCGAGTGCGCTCAAGACCGCGGCCGAGACGGGCCGGGCGCTCTCGGGCGAGAAACTCCTCGTCGGCTCCTACGGCTCCGGCGCGCAGGCCGAAATCCACTCCGAGACCATCATGGACGGCTGGCGCGAGGAAGTCGAGGCGTTCGACGTCGACGAACAGCTCTCGCGGCGCTACGACCTGAGCTTCGAGGAGTACGGCCGCGTCCACGACGCCCACAACCACGAGAAAGAGCGGGAACTGGAGGAGTTCACGGTGCCGAGCGGCGAGTTCGTCTTCACCGGCTGGGGTCGGATGAACGAGCGCAAGTACGAGTACGTCGACTAGGGGAGATCACGGAGTTTCGCGAGCGCCGCGTCCAGATCACAGGTCGAGACGGCGAGTGCGAAGCCGTCGACCCGTGCGAGCCCTGGCGCGTGTTCCCAGAGGTCCTCTTCTTCCAGTCCGTGCAGGACGACGGCGTTGGGCGTGGGATTCACCACCCGAAGGGCGACCAGCGGCGACTCGCCGCGGGTCACGTCGGTGAAGACGAGCGCGCGGTTCGTACTCTGGCCGTAGAGGCGGTAGAACTCCTCGCTCGGCAGGCGTTTGATCGCCTCGATGCTGTTGATGACCGTGTGCCCGCTGACGGTGTCACGGTCGCCGGCGACGACTTCCGTCGCGTCCATCGCCTCGTAGAAGCGTTCGAGGGGGATCGAGGTCGGATACTCGCGGAGGTCCTGGACGATGTCGCTCTCGAAGCCGGCGGAGATGACGCGCGCGTACTGGCGGATACGTCCGCCGCCGCGGGACTCGTCGATGTCGAGTAGCGCGCGGACGATACGGCTGACGACGCCGATACCGGGGCTCTCCCGGCGTCCGCTCTCGTAATCCGAGATGACCGAGGAGGAGACGTCGAGCCGTTCGGCGAGCTCCGTCTGTGACACGTCGAAGTCGGTTCGCCACTTCCGGAGCGTCGCGCCGGGGTTCGAGCTGAGCGTGATCTCACCGGCGATACGTCGGGCGAGGTCGTCGCGGAGGTCGTCGCTCATCGGCCGTGCCACCGGCCCTGGGACCACACCATACCGGATGGCTGGGCGGTGAGCGCAAAAGGCTACCGACTCGGGGGACGGCGACTCACTTTAGTCGACCGACGACGCAGACGGAGGCAAGAATGACCCGGACGATCGACGACGCGACGGTCGACGAACTCGGCGCCCGACTGTACGACGCCTACCGACGGGGGACGCCCCTCGATCCGGCGACGCTTCCCGACCTCACCGTCACCGACGGCTACGCGATCCAAGACGCCGTGACCGACCGCCGCGTCGACGACGAGGGGGCGGTCGTCGGCTACAAGGTCGGCTTCACCTCGGCGGCGATCCGGTCCGAACTGGGCGTCGACGAACCCGCCTACGGGCGCGTCCTCGCGGACACCGTCCGCCCGGAGGGGCGGGTCGACGCCGGCGACCTGATCGATCCGCGGATCGAGCCGGAGATCGCGGTCAAGCTATCGGCCCCGCTCGACCCGCCAGCGACGGCGGTCGACGCACTGGCGGCCATCGGCGCCGTCGTTCCCGTCATCGAAGTCGTCGACTCGCGGGTCGAGGGGTGGGAGGTGACGGCCGGGAGCGCCGTCGCGGACGACGCCCTCGGGGCGCGGGTGATCCACGGCAGCCGGATCACCGATCCGTCGGCGCTCGACCTCGCGCTCGAAGGCGCCGAAGTGCGCCGTAACGGCGAACGGGTCGCGACGGGCGTCGGCGCGGACGTACTCGGCTCGCCCGCCCGCGTCGTTGCGTGGCTAGCGGCGGCGCTCGCCGACCGGGGAGAACGGCTCGGTGCGGGCGACCTCGTCTCGACCGGCTCGCTCACCGAGCTGATCCCGTTCGAACCGGGCGACACCATCGAGGTGCGTTTCGCCTCGCTCGGCTCGGTGACTGCGTCGCGGGCGTGACCCGGGCGACAGCCTCAAGCCGATCACGGGCCGACGGACCACTATGCCATCGACGGTCGTCCACCTCGGCGTCGGCGCCGTCGTCGCCGCCGCGCTCCTGGGCGACGAGTTCGATCGCCGCGCCGTCGCCGTCGTCCTCGCCGCCACCGCGGTCCCCGATGTCGACACCTTCGCCGGCCTCTACATGGAGGGCGCCCATCGGGCACTGTTGCACACGCTTGTGTTACCCGTCGCCGCTGGCACCATCCTGGCCTACGACACCCGAATACGACCCGTCTCCCGGCTCCACGGCCGCTGGGGCCCACGCGGCGTTCGGGTGGCGTGGGTCGCGCTCGCGGGCCTCCTGATCGGCGGCATCCTCCCCGATCTGATGACCAACGGCGTCAACGCCTTCTACCCCTTCTACGACCGGTTTCTCACCGTCGACGGCGAACTCCTGCTGTCGAACCAGCGGGGCGTCGTGCAGACGTTCGTCGATCTGTCGGCCCAGCCCGAGCGGACGACGGAGAACACCCACTACTGGACGGGCGTCGATCCGACGCGGGGCGAGGAACCGACGAACGTCGAGCGGATCTTCCCCGTCGTCCGCTCGGGCTTCCAGTTGCTCGTGATCGTCCTCGGCGCGTTCACGCTCGGGGCGCGGTTCTGGGAGGAGCGATAGGCGGGCGGCGGCCGACCCCGCCGACACCGACGCGACGGACGCCGCGCTTTCATGTGACTCCAGCCATTACGACTCGCGATGGCTCCCGACGCCGACGCCGGCGGGACCACGCTCCTGTGGCTCCGCCGTGACCTCCGTTGCCACGACAATCCGGCCCTCGCCGCCGCCGCCGACGCCGACCGCCTGTTGCCCGTCTCCGTCGTCGACCCGGCGGGCTACGGCCCCGCCGACTTCGGCGGTCCCCGATCGTTCACCTACGAGAAGACGGGGAGTCACCGGACGCGGTTCCGACTCGACGCCCTCGACGACCTGCGTACCCGCTTGCGGGACCGCGGCAGCGACCTCGTCGTTCGGCGGGGCGACCCCGCCTCGGTCCTTTCGGACCTCGTAGATCGGGTGGACGCCGACGCCGTCCACGTCCACACGCGGCCGACGCCGGAGGAGCGGGCGGTCGAGGAACGCGTCGCTGGGGCCCTGTCGGCCCCGCTCGTCCGCCACTGGGGACACACGCTGTATCACCCGGACGACCTCCCGAGCGACGTATCGGGGATCGACGACACGTACACGCCGTTCCGGAAGTCGGTGGAGTCGTCGGCGTCGGTGCGGGCGCCGGCGCCGGTGCCGACGATTCCCGATCGGCCGGCGGTCGATCCCGGCGAGATACCCACCACGACCGATCTCGGCGTCGACTCCGAACCGGTCGACGACCGGACGGCGATGGCGTTCGAGGGGGGTGAGACCGCCGCGCTCGACCGCCTCGACGCGTATCTCTGGGAGACGGATTCGCTCCGGGAGTACAAGCAGACCCGGAACGGACTGGTCGGGCGGGACTACTCCTCGAAGTTCTCGCCGTGGCTGAACGAGGGCTGTCTCTCGCCCCGCCGGGTGAGCGCCGAGATAGACGCGTACGAGGAGCGTCGCGTCGAAAACGACTCGACGTACTGGCTCCGATTCGAACTGATCTGGCGCGACTTCTTCCAGTTCCAGTTCGCCAAACACGGCGGCACGTTCTTCACGCCGGGAGGCATCCGCCGACGAGAAATCGCGTGGCGGGACGACGAGACGGCGTTCGGCCGCTGGAAACGGGGCGAAACGGGGATCCCCTTCGTGGACGCGGGTATGCGGGAGTTGAACGCGACGGGTTACCTGTCGAACCGCGCGCGCCAGAACGTCGCCTCCTTCCTGGCGAACGACCTGCGGATCGACTGGCGAAAGGGCGCGGCGTACTTCGAGACGCGGCTGATCGACTACGACCCCGCGTCGAACTACGGCAACTGGGCGTACGTCGCGGGCGTCGGCAACGACTCCCGGAACCGCGCGTTCGACGTACTGTGGCAGGCCCACCGATACGACGCCGACGCCGCGTACGTACGGCGGTGGCTCCCCGAACTCGACGGACTGGCCCCCGACGTGGCCCACGAGCCGTGGACGCTCCCTGACGAGGAACGGGCACGGGTGAACTACCCGTCGCCGATGATCGATCCGGCGACGCTGTCCGGCGACGGATGAGCGACCGCTGTGACGTGGTGTACGTCAGGGTCGACGACGACGGCGAGGAGCACCTGTTGACCGCGCCGGCGGGGGCGACCCTTCGCGACGTGCTTCTCGACGCGGGACTCTCGCCGTACACCCGCGTCACCGAGCGACTGAACTGCGGCGGCCGGGGGTTGTGCGCGACGTGTGGCGTCCGGATCGACGCGGGACCGGCGCCCGAGCACTGGCACGACGCCCTCGCCGACCGATGGGGGTATCCGCGGCTCTCGTGTCAGGTGCGACTGGACGGGGACGTGCGGGTGCGTCTCGCGGAGAAAGTGGTCTGGGGGAATCGGGACCCGGAGTAGAGCGGGGTCAGACCGGGCGCCCCTCCATGTCCGTGCCGACGAGGTACGTGCCGAGGGTCAGAAGCGCCGCCGCGACGAGAGGGAGCATACCGACGATCCGGGTCGTCCCGGGAAAGACGGCGGGGAAAAACGCCACCGTTCCCACGATCATCAGGACGATACCGATCATGCCACGCTGCGTAAAGCCGAACATACGACACCGCTCGTGCCCCAGTCACATAATTGATTAGCTTTCGGTCGGGGTGGCGGGCCACCGAATCGTCGCGAGACGCGGTGACGACGGCGCCTCGAACCGCCGGCAGTATCACTGTCCGTACTCGTGGCCGAGGAGGAGGGCGACGACGTTCGCCAGAAGGAGGGCGAGAAACGCCGTGGTCTGCTGGCCGTCGAGGCCGCCGACGAGGAGGGGCAAGTAGAGGAAGGGCAACGCGACGGCGGCCCAGAACGCCAGAAAGCGGAGGGGAGCGACGACGACGGCGAGACTCAGGCGGACGAGCCGGGAGTCGACGAGTTCCTGTGGGCGGGGCAGTCGGTCGATGGGGGCGGTGGGGGACGAGTTCGACATCGGGGACACCTCGACCGAGGAATGAACGGCCGGCATCATATACCCCGCCGAGCGTTCCCGTCGTTTCGGGGGATTTCATGCACGCCGTGTTCGACGCGAGTGAGTTCACGACGTCCGCTGCGTGACGCTAACCTTTCATACTGCTCGTTCACTTTTTTATTCAAATTTCTAACCTAGAATCAATGTCGGCGACGGTACGGGACCGTTACCGACCGTGAACCGGTGTTCTCTTAACGCCGGTGTCGCGTACGTCATGACGAACGTTCATGTCGAATTCGAGCGCCACCACAGAGCGGCAAATCGACAGCAACCTGTTCATCACCGTCTCCGGGCCACCGGGATGTGGCGCGACGACGCTCACCGAGGGGCTGGCGGACGCGCTGAACTGCGGCTACGTCATCGGTGGCGACATCTTCCGGGACCTCGCGGAGGAGCGTGGCCTCTCCCTCCAGCAACTCATCGCGAAGGCCGAGGAGGACGACACGATCGACCGGGCGCTCGATCAGCGGCTCCGCCGGATCGCCGAGCAGTGGGGTGCGGCGAACAAGGCGTTCGTTCTCGAATCGCGGCTCGCCGGCTGGCTCGCGGGCAACCGGGCCGACCTGCGCGTCTGGCTCGACGCCCCGGAGGAGATCCGAATCGAGCGGCTCAGCGATTACGAGGTGAGCTACGAGATCGAACGGCCCGCCGAGCGCGAGGACGTGAGCCTCAAACACCTCGACGACGAGGAGGAGATCGGCCCGCTGCTGCGCGTCCGCGAGGTGAGCGAGGCCGGGCGCTACAAGAGCTACTACGGCATCGACGTCGAGGATCAGTCCTTCTACGATCTCTCGATCAACACCGGCCGGTGGGACGCCGACACCGTCCTCGAGATGGTGCTCACGGCCATCGAAGGCTACGACCCCGATACGGACGAGGGCGCCTTCACCACCCGCGACGTGACTCTTTAATCGCCCATCGCTCGGCGAAGCCGCGGGAGTTCGGCGCGGATCGCCCGCCGCTTGACCAGCAGGAAGCCGACGAAAATCAACAAGAAGCCAGCGGCGGTGGCGACGGAGAGTCCTTCCTGGAGGAAGAGCCATCCTGCGAGCGCCGCGAAGACGGGCGCGACGTAGGAGACGAGGTTGATCTCGACCGCGCCGAGTCGCTCCAGCAGGTCGAAGTAGATGAGAAAGCCGAGAGCGCTGGCCGCGAGCGAGAGGTACGCGAGCGCGAGCAGGCCCTCAACGGCGACGGTCACGCCCGCGAACGACTCGCCGAGCGCGAGCGAGATGGCGTGCATCAGGAGCGCCCCGCCAAGCATCGACCACGCCTCCATCGTCTCGATGGGGAGGCCCGCCTCGATCCGGCGGGTCAGCACGGAGCCGAGGGCGAAGGCGGTCGCGGCGCCGAAGACGAGCAGTTTCGCGACGACGCCGCCCGTGAGGACGGCGCCGGGGTCGGGCCGAGCGAGGACGACGACGCCGAGCAGGCCGAACGCGAGGCCGACGACGCCGGCGACGGTCAGGCGCTCGTCGGGGAGGAGGACGCGGGCAAAGCCCGTCGTCAACACGGGGCTGAGGCTGACGATGACGGCGGCGGCCGCGCTGGTCACCGCAGGGTCGGACTCGCCGAGAAAGAGCAGGACGTGGTAGCCGGCGATCAGGAGCGTCGAGCCGACGGCGACGAGCGCCCACTGGCCCCGGGTTCGGGGGAGTGGGTCGTCGACGGCCCACGCGGCGTAGGCGAGCATCAGGACGCCCGCCACGTCGTAGCGGATGGCCGCGAAGAGGACGGGCGGGAAGTAGTTCAGCCCGGCCTTGATCGCCATGAACGCCGAGCCCCAGATGGTCGCGAGGGCGAGAAAGAGGGCGAGGTTGCGGTAGCGGGACACGGCGACTATCGGCCCGACGCGGCACTCAACGTTTCGATTCGCGCCGTCGATCGCGGATCGCCCGCAACACGTCCTGTCGGGCGACGATGCCGACGAGTCGGCCGTCGTCGTCGGCCTCCGGCCGACTCTCCGAGGAGCCACGCTCCTCGCGCTCGACCACGGGCAGTCGGTTGATGTCGCGGTCGTCGTCGGCCAGCAAGTCGAGAATGGTGTCGAGGTCGGCGTCGGGCGTCACCGTCACCACGTCGGTCGTCATCACCTCGCTGATGGGTCGGTTGGCGTTCTTCGCGAGGTCGACACCGAGGTCGAGGTCGTCCCACGACACGTCGATGGCGTAGGTGAGCGTCTGGGTAAAGGGCGGGAGGCCGATGGGAAGCCACAGGGTGCGATCCTCGGTCTGGAACAGGTGGACCAGATCGTGTTGGGTGACGATGCCGACGACGGTGCCGTCGTCACCGGCCCCCGTCGGGTCGTCCGTGGAGCCGTGCTCCACGCCGTCGACGACGGGGAACCCGTTGAAGTCGGCACGCGCTAGCCGGCCGAGCACCTCGCTCACCTCGTCGTCGGGGGCGACGGTCTGTACGTCCGTCTCCATCAGATCACGGGCGGTCAGGGACATGGGGAAGCGGACGCTCGTCGGCGAGGTAGGTCTTGCGGGTGAGGCTTAAGTAATCCGACTGCAAAGACGGGGTATGGCCGTTCACGGCCGTTCGACGCTCCGGGATCTGTTCGACGACTCGCCCACCCCCCACATCGCGCATCCGCCGCGCACCCACCACCGACACTTCTACGTCGCTACCGACGGCTCCTATCGAGCCGACGGCGGAGGGCTCGGGGCGGTCATCGAGGCGCGCGACGGAACGCGGGTCGCCAGACTCGCGCTCCCCGACACACCGCCGGACAACAACGTCGCGGAGTATCGGGCGCTCCACCTCGGACTCGACGTACTCGCGGCACGGGCGCCGCCCCGGTCGCGCGTCGGCGTCCTCGTCGACCACGACGACCTCGCGGCGAACGTCAACCACGCCGTCCTGGCCGGAGGGCACCCGGACTGGGAACCGGGGCGACCGATCAGCGTCCCGTCCCGGAGCGAGTACCACTGGCGGGGCATCCGCGCCCGCATCGGCGACTTCGAGGAACTCCGGGCGGCGCGCATCGACAGCCGCGTCAACCCGGCGCATCCGCTCGCGAACGCGCCCGAACAGTACGTCCACGTCAACGGCGGCGGGGAACGGTGCGTGCTGCCGGACGCGGAGTACGGTCACGACCCCGGCCGGAAGCACGCGCAGTCCACCGACGACGCGACGGCCGAAATCCCGCCGCCGTCGCGGGCGGAACGACGCGCGAGCGACTAACCGCCGGCCGTCAGTTTGAGGCCGAGCACCGTCAACAGCGCGAGCGCCACGGCTCGTTTGGTCGCGTCGGGGATGGCGGGCCGGAGGCGTTTCCCTGCGGCGACGCCGACGAGGCCCGGCACGACGCCGAGGACCGACAGGACCGCCGCGTCGCCGCGGTAGAAGCCGAGCCACGCGGCCACACCGATCCGAAGGGCGGTGATACCCAGAAACACCGACGCCAGGACGCCGACGAACGTCCCGCGATCGAGGTCGCGGCTCCGGAGATACGCGACCACCTGGACGCCGACGTTGCTCGCGCCGAAGAGGACACCGGAGACGACGCCGAGGCCGACCTTCGCCCGCGTCGACTCCCCGAAACACCGCCGCCGGACGAACGACCGCCCGGGGACCGGCAGGCGGCGCTGCGAGACGGCGACGTATCCGAGGGTGAAGACGCCGAGGCCAACCGTCAGCGGCCGGATCGGGGTCCGGGCGAGAAGCGTCATGCCGACGACGGCGCCGACGACGGCCGCGAGGACGTACGGCCAGAAGCGCCGGGCGCAGGCCCGGAGGTCACCGGCCCGGAGTTCGGCCGCGAGCGAGGTGTTCGCCCCCAACAGCGGTAACAACATGACGACGACCGCGGTCCGGGGATCGAACGCGCTCGCGAGCGCCGCCGTTCCGACGGCCGCGAAGCCGAAGCCGTTGACGCCGGCGACCACCCCGCCGAGAAACAGGACGGTCGCCACCACGGCGACCGTCGACGGAGAGAGCACGATCGGAGCCACCGCTGTCGATTCACGCCCCGGAGTAAAAACGTCGCGCCGACCGTGCAAGCCGGTCGCCGAACCGACTACCCGTCGCGTTCCTGGGCGTCGACGACGGCCACGCCCGCGAGGTTGACGATGTCTTTCACCTCGTCGCCACGCTGGAGGACGTGGACGGGTTTGTCCATGCCGACGAGCATCGGGCCGATGGCGTCGGCGCCGCCGAGCCGTTGCAGGAGTTTGTAGCCGATGTTGCCCGCCTCCAGATTCGGGAAGATCAACACGTTCGCCGGCTCCGCCAGATCGGCGAAGTCGTACGTCCCAGTCAGGATATCCTCGACGACGGCGGTGTCTGCCTGCATCTCCCCGTCGACCGGGAAGTCGACCGCGGGGTCGTCACGGAGCAACTCGGCGGCCCGGCGGGGTTTGCGCGTCCCCGGGTTGTCGACGCTCCCGAAGTTCGAATACGAGAGGAACGCGGCGCGGGGGTCGACGTTGAACCGGCGGGCCAACTCGCCCGTGTGCCGGCCGATTTCGGCCAACTCTGCCGCACCGGGGTCCTGATTCACCGTCGCGTCCGCGACGAAGATGACGCGGTTACGGAAAGTGAGCAGGTAGACGCCGGCGGCGTACTCCGCGTCTTCGGCGGTGCCGATGACCTGCAGGGGCGGGCGGAGCGCCGAGGGGTAGTGATGCATCAGGCCAGTGAGCATCGCGTCGGCGTCGCCCATCTCGACCATCACGCTTCCGAGGTAGTTGCCGTCGCGGACGAGTTCGTTCGCCTCGCGGCGGGTGACGCCTTTCCGTTTCCGGAGTTCGTACAGCCGCTCCGCGTACGAGTCGAGTTCGTCGGCCGCGGGGTCGACGATCTCCGGATCGAAATCGAGGCCGAGGTCGTCCATCGTCTCCCAGATGCGTTCGCGGTCGCCGAGGAGGACGGGAACGGCGATGCCCTGATCCGTGATCTGGTAGGCGGCACGGATCATCTTCTCGTCGGTTCCCTCGGCGAGGACGACCCGTTTGGGGTCCGTCTTCGCCTTGTTGAGGACGACCCGCATCATCTCGCGGGACTTGCCCAGGCGGGCTTCGAGTTCCTCGCGATAGGTGCTGAGGTCGATAGACTTACGCGCCGCGCCGCTCTCGATGGCGGCCTGGGCAACGGCGGGAGCCACCTCGAACATCACCCGCGGGTCGACGGGTTTGGGGAGGATATACTCCGGGCCGAACTGGAGGGGCTGATCGCCGTACGCTTTCACCACGGCGTCGGGCACGTCCTTCCGGGCGAGGTCGGCGAGGGCGCGGGCCGCGGCGACTTTCATCTCCTCGTTGATCTCGGTGGCACGCACGTCGAGGGCGCCCCGGAATATGAAGGGGAAGCCGAGGACGTTGTTCACCTGGTTCGGGAAGTCCGACCGCCCGGTGCCGACGACGACGGTGTCGTCGCGGGCCGCCTTGGCCTCGTGGTAGTCGATTTCGGGTTCGGGGTTCGCCATGGCGAAGATGATCGGGTTCTCGGCCATCGACGCCACCATCTCCGGGCTGACGATGCCGCCGACGGAGAGGCCGACGAACACGTCGGTTCCGGTCATGGCGTCGGCGAGGCCGCCCGCCGCGCGGTCCTGTGCGAACCGGGCCTTGTACTCGTTGAGTTCGCCCGCCTCGACCCGGTCGGTCGTGATGATGCCCGAGGAGTCACACATCGTGACGTTCTCGCGGGCGACGCCGAGGGAGACGAGGAACTCGGCGGTGGCGATGGCGCTCGCACCGGCGCCGGAAATCGTCACCGAGAGGGCTTCGAGGTCCTTGTCCACGATGTCGGCGGCGTTGACGAGACCGGCGCCGATGATGATGGCGGTGCCGTGCTGGTCGTCGTGGAAGACGGGGATCGACATCTCCTCGCGGAGGCGCTCCTCGATTTCGAAGCAGTCGGGCGCCTTGATGTCCTCCAAGTTGATCCCGCCGAAGGTGGGTTCCATCGCCTTCGTCGCCGTGACGATGTCCGCCGGGTCGTCGAAGTCGAGTTCGATGTCGAAGACGTCGATGTCGGCAAAGCGTTTGAACAACACGCCTTTGCCCTCCATGACGGGTTTCGAGGCCTGCGCGCCGATGTTGCCGAGGCCGAGGACGGCCGAGCCGTTGGAGATGACGCCCACGAGGTTCCCCTTCGACGTGTACTCGTAGGCGAGGTCGGGGTTCTCGTGGATGTCGGAACAGGGGGCGGCCACGCCGGGGGAGTACGCCAGACTCAGATCCCGCTGTGTGTTCGTCGGCTTCGTCGTCGAAATCTCGATTTTGCCGGGAGGGTCCTGTCGATGGTACTCCCTGGCGTCGTCGTCGAGTCCCATAACCGCGACCACAAGGGGGGTGAATAAAAAGCTATCCGTGGCACGTCGACCATGATATTCGACGGATGACGAAGTGGCCGGCGTCGGCGTATATCAACGCTCGGCCGGTTCCCACGCGCGGGGTGGTTCGGACAGGTCTAAGTACGCACGGTCCCGAACCGCGCGTATGAGCCTTCGCGACCGGGTTACGTTCCCGCGCTTCGCCACGTTCACGACGGGGTTGACGCTCTCGCTCGTCATGCTCGGCGTCTACACCGCCGCGACGGGGTCGGGGCTGGCCTGCTCGGCCCAGTGGCCGCTCTGTGATAACGGCCTCCTGCCCCAGACAATCCCGAGTTTCATCGAGTGGTTCCACCGCCTCGTCGCCATGATCACGGGGTGGTTCATCGTCGGCACCGCGATCTGGTCGTGGCGGCGGCCAGGGACGGGGACGCGACTCACCGCGACGCTCGCGGTCCTCCTCCTGCCGCTCCAGATCAGCATCGGCGCCGTGACCGTCACGCTGAACGGGATGCTCCCGGCGGGCTACTCCCCGCCGACCCAGGGCGCCCACCTCGTCGTCGCGCTGACCATCTTCTCGCTGCTCGTGTGGACGGCCCTGTCGGCGCGGGCGGGCGGCGACCCGTCGCTGCCTCGCGTCCGCCGCGCGCTCTTTGTCGCCCTCGGCGCCGTCGTCGTGAGCGCCCTCGCCAGCCGCGCCTTCACGCCGACGCCGTACGGCCCGGCCGGACAGGCAGCCTTCTACGGGGCGTCGCTGTTCGCCGTCGCCGCACTCATCGCGGCGACCCGGTGGCTCGCGGCCTCCGCCGTCCCGCGGCTCCGGTTCGCGACCGGTGGGGCACTCGCCGCCCTCTTCGCCGGGATGCTCCTCGGCCGTGACCTCGTGTTCTACACGCCGACCGTCCGCGTCGTCAACGCCTCCTTCTTCCTGCTCGCCGCCGCCCTCGTCGTCGGCGCCGCCGTCCTCGCCGGACGGGCGCGTGGCGACGAGCGAACCGGACCCGTGGTGAGTTCCGACTAGAACTCGGTGACGACTTCCACGCCCGTCGTCTCGTAGTTCGTCATCGCCGCGAGCCGTTCCGGCACCTCGGCAAGCGACACTTCGCGGCGGACGAGCCGACCGGGTTCGATCGATCCCGACTCCAGCAGACGAAGCAGTTCGTCGTAGCGCGTCGGCGGCATCCCGCGTGCGCCCTTGAAGTCGGCCTCCATCATCGCCATCCGTTCGACGGGCAGGGCCACCTCGCCGCGCTCCTCGTCGGTCGTCAGCCCGACCTGAACGTGGGTGCCGCGGCGACGCAAGGAGAACACCGAGTTGCGACACGTCTCGGCCACACCGAGGGCGTCGACGGAGACGTGGGCGCCGCCGTCGGTCTCGGTACGGACGGCGCCGGTGACGGCCCGCCCGTCTTTCCCCTCGGCGTTCACCACCGCGTCGGCACCCAGATCCGCGGCGAGGTCGAGGGCCGCGTCGCGGATGTCGACCGCGACGACCCGCGCGCCGAGGGCGTCGGCGATGTGGACCGTCGAGAGCCCCACGCCGCCACAGCCGTGAACGGCCACCCAGTCGCCCGCACCGACCTCGCCGCGGGCGGTCAGGGCGTGAAAGGCGGTCATGAACCGGCAGCCAAGCGCCGCCATATCGCGGGCCGAGACGCCGTCGGGGAGGTGCATGGCGTTGTAGTCGGCGTAGGGGACGTGCACCTGTTCGGCGAAGGCACCCTGGGCCTCCTGCTGGAAACCGAGGGCGAGGCCGTCTTCACAGACGTTGCCGTGACCGCTCAGACACTGCGGACACGAGCCGTCGCCGAGGTTGAAGGGGACGGCGACGCGGTCCCCCTCGACGACGCGTTCGACCCGGTCGCCGACGGCGACGACGCGACCGGCGGGTTCGTGGCCGAGGATCTGGCCGTCGGCGACCGTGTCGCCGACCCATTCGCCGTGGCCCTGCCACGCGTGCCAGTCGCTCCGGCAGACGCCGCAGGCCTCGACGTCGACGACGACGCCGTGAGGGGCGGGTTCGGGCGTCGCGACGTCGGTGATCTCCAGCGGTTCGCCGTGTTCCCGGAGGACTGCGGCTCGCATACCGGACGCCACGCCGCGACGGGACAAAAAGGATTGCTCACATGAAATCCGAGAGTCCCGACTGGCCGTCGTCGGCGTCCGCGTCGGCGTCGGCGTCCGCGTCTCCACCCGTCTCGGTCGCCGCATCTTCACCCGTCTCGCCAGCGTCCGCCCCGTCGGCATCGTCGATGTCGACGCTCGACAGATCGCCGCCGAACGCCCCCGAGTGCTCCTCCATCTCCGATTCGCGCAGTTCCTGAGCGTCGGCGACGATGGACTCGACCTTGTTCGTCGTCTCGCCGCTCCCCGTCACGAACGAGACTGCCGCCTCGTCCAGGTCGTAGTGGGCGGCCATCGCCACCGTCAACTCGCGGGGTTTGCAGTGGTGGGTCATCGCCGCGAGGAAGGGAAGCACCTCGCGCCGGGCGGTCGCCATGCTGAATCCGCCGTTCTCGGCCACCTTACGGACCACCTCGTCGGCCGTCGAGTCGGAGGACGGCCAGAACTGCGGCCGGTTGAAGCGCGTCCACCCGCCCTTCGATCCGTCGCGGGCCGACGCCACACCGCCGGCGAGGGCGTCGGTCGCGTACCGCCAGTAGCCGTACTCCTGGCTGGCGCGCACCCGGCCTAGCCACCGATCGGCGTCCGCGAGATGGCCGTACGCCCGCGCGAGTTCCGGCCCCTCGTACACCTTCGTGACGTTCTCGGCGATCCACTTCGTCAGATCGTCCGGCGTCTCGTCGACGCGGTACGCCGACCCGATCGCCTCCTCGGCGGACTCCTCTTTCAACACCGCATCGAGGAAGGGAAAGACGCCGAGGCTGCGGTCGCGGTCGCCCGTCACCACGTCGTCGACTGTCAGACGCTCGCCGTCCTCGGCGGCCGCCTGCAGGTCGTTCACCGCCGAGCGGAGGTCACCGTCGTTCGTCTCGGCGAGACGGTCGAGGGCGTCGGCCTCGAACTCGATGCCCTCGCGCCGGCAGATGTCGCGGAGGACGGGGACGATAGAGCGGGCCGACACGTCGCGGAACTCGATCTCCTGACAGGCGTTGCGCAGGCCGCGACTCATGTCGTAGTAGTCGTTGGCGATCAGGACGATCGGCTGGTCGGCGTCTTTCACCACGCGCGTGACCGCGCTCGCGCCCCCGCGATCATAGTTGCCGTGGATGTTGTCGGCCTCGTCGAGGATCACGAGCTGGCCGCCGCTCGTGCCGCCGGTCGACCCGACGAGCGTCTCGTTTTTCGCCGCACGTCCGGCGAACCGCTCGATCACGTCGGCCGTCCGCTGGTCGGAGGCGTTGAGTTCGACCGTCTCCCACCCCATGTCCGCCGCGAGCGCGTGGGCCGCGGAGGTCTTCCCGACGCCCGGGCTACCGTGGACGACGACGGCCTCGCGGTGGTCGTCCCACGTCTCCGCCCACTCCGCCAGCGCGTCGCGGGCCTTGTCGTTGCCCCGGACCGCCGACAGCGTCGACGGGCGGTACTTCTCCGTCCAGTCTACCATTACCGGAGGATGGCGCGAGGCGCGTTTAGTGGTTGCGGAGCCACCCGGTATCGCCAGTGCGGCGTCGGAACTGCGCGGCGATGGCAGCCACACGCTTATAATCACGGCTCGACAAGCGATGGACGGCCGCGGCCCACATCCCCCCACCCTCAGCTGGTACCCCCAGTTCGAACGCGATTCGCACGTCGTTCGGGGCCGCGGTTTCGTTTTCAAGTGCGGTCGGTCTCACGGAAGCAAGATGATGACGGCACTGTATCCCATCCCTGCTCGCGCCTCCCGTTCGGTCGGCGCTCCCTGAGGAAGGGGGCTTAGCGCCTACATTCAGCTAAGAGTCAGGGTAGCGCCGCGACGGCACAGCCCGCCATAGCGACGAACAGCAGAGTGATTGCGATAGCTTCGATCAGACACTCGGTCGGGGACAGCAACCGGAAGATATCCCGGGCGGTTAGTGCACGTTTCATGTACGATTTCGATCGAAATTACGGATTCGGTGTACTAAGTCCCGCCCCTAATATAGATATTAAGAATATATACTGGCCCCCACACCGGGACGTGGCAGCGTCGCTACCGGGAGTGAGAACAACGGAATGCCCGGGGTGGGCTCCGAACCCACGATCTCCGCATGTCCCAGGTACGAGGCTCGGCGGGCCCCGAGGGAATGGGAGGCTTCCAAGGCCGAGGTGTATCCGCACCGAAGCTCGAATACCCTATGAGTGCGGCGCTATGTCCAGCTAAGCCACCCGGGCGCAGTAAGTCGTAGGCAAATGCCGCCCTTGAAGCTTCCCATATCGGTCCACCCTCCCGGAGTCGTGCTGTCGACGGGAACCGGTTCGGGCGAGTCCTCACCCGGGCTGGGGACTATTTTCACCGACGTACAGCCGGCAGTATTATCATCGACGGCGGGAACAGTCCCCGCATGAGTCTGCCGGATATCGTCCAGTCCGCACTCGACGGAGAGTCCGTGGCGGCGCGCGTGGGACTCGGCGGTGACGACCTGCTCCTCGTGACGCCGACGCGGACCATCGTCTACCGGGCGGAGGGGCTCCTCTCAGACGAGGCGGTCGAGGAGTACCCCCACGACGCCGAACACGTCGGCGTCTCCGAGGGTCGACGCAAGGCCAAGGTCACCCTCGACTACGGACTCGACGGCGAGCGAACGTTCTCGGTGCCGACGAAACAGCTGGATCAGGTGCTCCATCCGGTGCTCGCGGGCGTCTTCAACGCCCGGGGAATCACCGACCCCGGCGAGACGGTCAAACAGACCTTCCGGTTCAGCGAACTGACCATCGTCATCACGAGCGACCGCCTCGTCCGGCACATCGGCGCCCCCGTCTGGGACGAGGAGTACGAGGAGTACCACTACGACGACGTGACCGACCTCGATTTCGAGGAGGGAAGCGTCGCCACGTCCGTCGTGATCACGGTCGACGGCCGCCAGGAGCGGTTCAAGACGCCGAACGACCGGGCGCGGGCGGTTCGCGAAGCGCTCGTCGGCGCGGTCTGTACGTACCACGGCGTCGACGACCTCGAGGAACTGCGTGCGGCCGCTGCCCGGACGGAGACGGGGGAGGACGACGCGGACGGCGCGGACGACGCGGACGGCGACGGAACGGTGTCGTTCGGCGACGGTCCAGATCCGCTGGATACGAGCGGCGTCGACGGCGACATCGAGGCGAGCGACGAGGGCGACACGGAGCAGGCCACGGCCGAGAGGACACGACCCCGAGAACGCGACCGGGGTGTGCCGGCGGACGACCGCGACGGCGGCTTCGGCGACTCCGGCTTCGAGTCGGTGGGCGTCGTCGACGACGACACTGTCGCCGAAGAACTGGCCGAACTCCGGACGCTCGTCGAGGCACAGAACGAACGCCTCGAACGGCAGGAGCGGACGATCCAGCAACTGATCGAGGAGCTTCGGCAGGGCCGCTAGTCCCGACCGAGCAGTTTTCGCACGCAAGAGGAGCCGAAGGGGCCGAGTTCGCCGGACTCGAACCGGACGAAGTGGCCGGTCGAGAGCGACGCGCCACAGCGCCGGCAGTCGAAGTCGCCCTCGCGCTCGACGACCTGGCGCTCGAAGCGGACGAAGTCGCCGGTGCGTCGCAGTCGGAGCCGGTCCGCGTCCCGCTCGACGATCCCTCTGAGTTCGGCTTCGTCGAGAATCGTCCGGACGAGCGTCGGATCGGTCGTCACCGTCTCGATGCGGTCGACGGCCGCCGACAGCGCCAGATCGTCGCGTTCGAGGGCCGAGAGCAGGTCGAGGGCGAGTTCGACCCGGTCGTCGCGCGCGCTCGCCCGCCGCGTGTCGTCGGTCACGGTCCGGCGTTCGCGGCGGGTGCCTATCAATCCTCCCGAAGCGCAAACCGTTTCCACCGCGGCGACGAGCGACGACCATGGATCGGCGCGCACGACTCCTCGCCGGCGGTGGCCTCGTCGCCGTCGTCGTCGCTCTCGCCGCCCTCACCTCGCCGGCGACGGTCCTCGACCGGCTGGCGTGGGTCGCTGCCGACCCCCGCCGCCTGACCCTCGCGCTCGTCCTCGTCGCCGTCGTCCGGCCGCTGTTCGCGTGGCCGACGACGCTGCTCGCCGTCGCCGCGGGCTACGGACTCGGTCTCCGAGCCTTTCCGCTCGCGCTCGCGCTGGTGGTCGTGACGAGTCTCCCGCCGTACTGGGTGGCGGGGCTGGGCGCCGGCGACGGTGCCGTCACGGCGGCGGGGGAGCGACTGGTCGACGAGACGGGTGCCCTCCGGAGCGTCGTCGGCAGCCGCCTCCTGCCCCTGCCCTCGGACGTGGTGTCCGCCGGCGCCGGCGTCGCGGGCGTCCCGCTCCGGACCTTCGCGTTGGGAACGGCCATCGGCGAGGTGCCGTGGGTGGCGGCGGGTGTCGTCGCCGGCGACTCGTTCGTCGCGCTGTCGACGGCGTCGCTCTCGGCGGCGATGGATCTCCGCGTGGTCGTCGGGGCCGCGATACTCGCCGCGCTGGCCTTCGCCGGGCCGGCCTACCGGCTCTACGCCAGCCGGTGAGTTCGACGAAACCCGCGGCGGTTCGAGCCGGTGGACGGGAGGCACGAACGGATCACGCGGCAACCCCGAGGATCTATTGATCAGTTGCGAATCCCGGGGGTCACTGTCCCTCCTGCACTGACCGCGACTATAGCGGAGTGTATCACTTGCCGAGGATTTCGACGGAGCCGAAGAGGGCGAAGCTACTTCATCGCACGGGCGATATCGACGGACGGTGACCGAGACGTTGCTGCGACGGGTCAAACGCCCGTTGCTCTACCTGATGGGGCCGCTGTACGTCGTCGCCGGAGCCTTACACTTCGTCGTACCGGAACTGTACGTCCTGATCGTCCCGCCGATCCTCCCGGCGCGGCTCGCGCTCGTGTACCTCTCCGGGCTCGCGGAAATCGCCGTCGGCGTCGGCGTCCTGCTCCCGCGAACGCGACGGCTGGCGGCGTGGGCGACGGTCGCCCTACTCGTCGCCGTCTTTCCGGCGAACGTCTACATGGCAACTTCCGGCGTCGTCGTGGCGGGACTGCCGGGCGGCGGCGATCCGTCCGCCCTCGTTCGCTGGGGACGGCTGCCGCTGCAGGCCGTGCTGATCCTCTGGGCGGCCTGGTACACGCGACCGGTACCCGAAACGGATCGACGGTGAGCGCCGTGGCGGCGGTGGCTCAGCCGCCACGCTGCCGATACCAGACTCGCTCGCCGACCGGCGACGCCCCGTCGGCGATATCCAGCCGCGACAGGAAGAGGTCGCGGATCGCGAACGTGACGACGAGTTCGACCGAGGCACCGTCGGCCGCCTCGACGGTGACGACGCAGTGACCGTCGCGTTCGGTGATCGACTCGATACGCCCCGTCGACCACCGGTCGCGGTCGTGGGTGGGCTGGCGTGCGTGGATGCGGTCGTGGTTCATCGAGACGATCACTCCAGCAGCGACTCGCCGGTCATCGCCGCCGGCGTCTCGACGCCGACGAGTTCGAGGAGGGTCGGCGCCACGTCACACAGCGAGCCGCCGTGTCGGATTCGCCGGCCACCGGACGGGTCCGATCCGGGCGCGAGGTAGACCACCGGCACCGGGTTGGCGGTGTGGGCGGTGTGGGGGTCCGCCGCCGTCCCCATATCGTCGGCGTTGCCGTGGTCGGCGGTGACGAGGACGTGTCCCCCGGCGGCGTGGACGGCGTCGACCAGCCGGGCGAGTTGCGCGTCGACGGCTTCCACCGCCGCGACGGCCGCCTCGAAGTCGCCCGTGTGGCCCACCATGTCCGGGTTGGCGTAGTTGACCACCAGCACGTCGGGGTCGTCGCGCTCGATGTCGTCTACGGCGGCGTCGGTCACCGCGGCGGCGCTCATCTCCGGCTGCCGATCGTAGGTGGGCACGTCGGGGCTCTCGACGATATGTCGATGCTCCCCGTCGAACTCCACCTCGCGCCCGCCGTTGAGGAAGTAGGTGACGTGGGCGTACTTCTCGGATTCGGCGATGCGCGACTGCGTCTTGCCGGCGCGGGCGAGCGTCTCGCCGAGCGTATCGGGGAGGTCGAGTGGCGGGAAGGCAACCGGGAAGTCGAAGCGCTCGTCGTACTCGGTCATCGTGACGAGGTGGATATCCGGTGGCCTGGTGTCGGCGTCCCACGTCGGCTCGAAACCGGTCAGCATCCGAACGAGCTGTCGGGCACGGTCGGCGCGGAAGTTGACGAAAACGACGGCGTCGCCGTCTTCGAGTGCCGGCCCGCCGGTGACGAGCGTCGGCTCGACGAACTCGTCGGTTTCGCCGCGGTCGTAGGCGGCCTCGACGGCGGCGACGGCCGAGTCGGCCGTGTGGTCGGCCTCGCGATCGACGATGGCGTCGTAGGCACGTTTCGTCCGCGCCCAGTTCTCGTCGCGGTCCATCGCGTAGTAGCGGCCGATGACGGTCGCCACGTCGCCGGTGCCGTACTCGTCGACGACGGACGCCAGGTCGGCGAGGGCGTCGGCGCCGGCGGTCGGCGGCGTGTCGCGGCCGTCGGTGAAGGCGTGGGTGACCGCCTCGACGTCGTGCTCGGCCGCGAGGGCGATCAGCGCGTGGCAGTGGCGCTGGTGGGAGTGGACCCCGCCGGCGCTGACGAGGCCCGCGAGGTGGAGGCGGCCGCCCGTCTTCGCGACGCGTTCGACCGCACCGCGGAGGGCGTCGTTCTCGAAGAACGAGCCACGCTCGATGGCGTCGTCGGACCGCGTCCGACTGCTCGTCGAGCCACGCTCGATGGCGTCGTCGATGCGCGCGAGCGGCTGCGGGACGACCCGCCCGGCGCCGATGTTGAGATGACCGACTTCGCTGTTGCCCATCTGTCCGTCGGGGAGGCCGACGCGTCGGCCGGAGACGTCGAGCGTACCCGAGGCGCCCGTAGCGAGAAAGCGATCGAAGGTCGGCGTGTCGGCGGCCGAGACGGCGTTCCGACCGGGGCCGTCGAGTCCCCAGCCGTCGAGGATGACCAGCGCGGCGTCCATGCCCTGAGCGACGCCGTGGGCCGTTAACTACCTGTTGCATCGCCCCGCGCACGGCTCATCGGCACGCATTTGAACGATGCTCCGGAACACGATCCTATGACAGCCGACGACGAGGGATCAGTCCGTGTCGGGGTACTCTCCCTCCACAACAGCAAGGAGACAAAAGCGATCCTGAACGCGGTCGAGGACCTGGGCCACGAGCCGGTGTGGCTCCGCCGCGAGAACACGACCGTCAGCATCGAGGACAGCGAGGTGACGGTCGACCCGGACGTGGACGTGGTCGCCAACCGACTCCTTCTGTCGACGACGGGCGACCCCGCCGAACTGCTGGGGCTGGCGACGACGTTCAACCGCATCCGGCCGATGCTGAACGAACCGGACGCGGTGCTGACGGCGATCCACAAGTTCGCGACGGCGGCGACGCTCGCGGACTGGAACGTCCGCGTCCCGGACGCCTTCCTCGGGCTGTCAAACGAGCGACTCAACAGCGGCCGGGATCGCTTCGGCGACGTGGGCGTCTACAAGACGGCCATCGGCACCCACGGCGGCGGGACGTGGAAGATCGACCTCACGGAGCCGGTCAACCCGCGAGTCGGCAACCGACAGGCGTTCCTCCAGGACCTCGTCGAACGCGACGAGAACGAACACCGCGACCTCCGGGTGTACGTCGTCGACGATCGGATCGTAGGCGCGATGTACCGCTACGCCCCGGAGGGCGACTGGCGGACCAACGTCGCCCTCGGCGGCGACGTTGTCGACGCGAGCGGCGACCTCCCCGAGGTGGCTGCCGAGACGGCGCTGTACACCGCGGACGTGATGAATCTCGACTACGCCGGCGTCGACCTCATCGAGGGCGAGGAGGGCTGGTTCGTCCTCGAAGTCAACCCCACGGCGGGGTTCAAGGGGCTGTACGAGGCCACGGGGACGAGCCCCGCGCCCCACGTGGCGAAACTCGCCATCGAACGGGCCGGCGGGAGCGTCGACGAGGAGCGCGTGGAGAGCCTCGCGGCGACGCTCGACGACTCGACGCCGTCGTGCAAGCCGCGGATCACGCCCCCGGAACAGGAGGATCTCCCCGTCATCGGCTACATCGAGGACGTGATCGTCAGCGGGACGAGCGGCTCGAAACAGGTCAAGGCCAAATCCGACACGGGCGCGACCCGGACCAGCATCGACACGGGGCTCGCCGCCGACATCGGCGCCGGGCCGATCAAGAGCATGACGCGCGTGAAATCGGGGAGCGTCAAGTCGGGGAAGGCCCGGCCGGTCGTCGACCTCGTCATCGGCATCGGCGGCACCCAACACACCGTCACCGCGAGCGTCGAGGACCGGGGCCACATGGACTATCCCCTGTTGCTCGGGCGCGACGTGCTCGAACATTACCGCGTCGACGTGCGCCGGCGCGCCGACGACGAACGAAGCGACGGGGAACTGCTGGAGGAGTAAATTGCCCCGGGGTCAAGCCCCGAGGCTTTCGCGTGGACTCCCGCTCTATGCCTCAGCGGAGGCAGGGGGTATGTACTCCCTGCTTACGTTCAGCGTCCCGCGATTCAAGCGCACATCTACGGGTGCGCCTCCATCGTCTGCGTTTTGCCGACGACGGAGATACTGCAAACCGATGTTCTTGGAAGCGTTGTAGTCGGCGTGGTTCTCATACCCGCACTGCTGGCACTCGAACGAGTCCCCGTTCCGGTTATCGTCGTGGGTAAATCCACACGTCGAGCAACGCTTCGAAGTGTTTCGCGGGTCAGCCTGTACGGCCTCGATACCGTGTTCTTCGGCCTTGTATTCGACGTACTCGCAGAGGCGTCGGAACGCCCAGACGTGTTGCCACGTCGCTTCGGGAATGTTCTCCCGAATGTAGGTCAAGTCCTCGAACACGATGTGCGAACAGTCGTTCTCGACGGCTTCCTCGATAAGTTCGTTCGCCACTGTGTGCAGGTGTATCTCGAACCGTCCGTACTCTTTCTGTCCGACTGATTCGATGTTTTCGTGGGCGTGACGAGACCCACACTGTTGAAGCGAGCCACGACGTTTCCCGTACTCTCGTCGCCAATGGTTGAACTCGTCTGCCGACCAGAATCGCCCTGTCGAAGCGACGGCGAGGTTGTTGACGCCCAAGGACTGTTCTGTGCCTGGATTCAGATTCAGACGTTTCCTCGTCTACTTCGACATTCCGCATTGAGGCGTGGAGATACCAGTCACCGTCTCGATATTGTAAGTGTGCCATCCGAAACTCGAAGTCCTCGTCGGAGACGTATTTCGTCGGCGGTGTCTCCGAGTCGTCGGGGAGGATGTAATCGCACTCGACGCGCCCATCCACGGTCGAGAGGGAAACGTGGTCGCGGTGAAACGTTGCACTCCGCTTGTCGTAGACCGCGCTATCGGCAGAAAAGTGCGGTTGTGACGTGTTCTCACCACGTTCGAGACGTGAGACTCCGCTTTTGACGGCTTCGACTGCCCTGCGAATCCCTTTCTGGACGAGATTCGCGGTGAGGTCGGTTTCGTCGCGGAGTCGGTCGGAGAGGGCGCGTTCGGCTTTGGCTTTTGAGGTGACGTGGTAGCCGTCGTCGTCACCAGAAACGCGGCGCGTTTCTGGTTGGCAGCCAGATTTCTGCGGAATCTGACGGCGCCCGTGCCAGCACCATTCGCTCGCGGTGTTGGCGCAGTGTTTGAACTGCTCGACGGTCTCTCGAAGGGATGCGTCGGCTCCTTCGGGAGTATCGAGTTTGATGACGGCGGTACGACGGTATTCCACTGCGTTTTCACATATACAAGCGATGTCATTTATATAATCGGGAGTCGCCCCGCCATCGTAGTGTGGTTTGTGTTATTGATTGTCGGCTTCCTCCCCGACCTCAAGGGTCGGGGCATCCGCCTCGTACTGCCTGTGAGACCACGGCGGCCCTCGTGAAGTCACAGGGGTTTTGGGCCTCGTCCCGGTAGACGCGGGCGGTCACATGACCCCGCTAGAGATCGGGCTTCGACTCGTCGCCGGCGTCCTCCTCATCCTCGCAAACGGCTTTTTCGTCGCTATCGAGTTCGCGCTGACACGCGTCCGCCAGTACCCCGAATCCGAGTTCGACACGCCCGCGCTCGAACGGGCGTGGGAGATGACACAGGACCTCGAAATCTATCTGACGAGCTGTCAGGTCGGGATCACCGCCTCCAGCATCGCGGTGGGTATCGTCGCCGAACCGGCGCTGGCGGCGCTGTTCGAACCGTACTTCGCCGGGGGCGCGCTGGCGTCGGTCGGCGCGGGGGCGCTGATCGCGTACGCGATCATCAACCTCGTCCACCTGACTCACGGCGAACAGACGCCGACGTATCTCGGCGTCGAACGATCGAAGTTCGTCTGCCGGTACGGCGCTCGGCCCCTGTACTGGTTCGCATGGCTCATCTCGCCGATCATGCGCGTCGGCGACAGCGTGGCGAAGGCGACGCTGAAACTCTTCGGCGTCGAGATGACGGGGGCGTGGCTCGAAACCGAGGAACAGGTGATCGAGTCGCGCGCGGACCTCCGCAACCGGCTCGACTCCCTGCTCGACGAGGGTGACGTGCCCGAGGAACGCCAGGAGGAGGTGCTCAACGCCCTCGCCGTCGACGAGATGCCGGTCGCGGATATCGTGACGCCGCCGGAGGATATCGTGGCGCTGTCGACGACGGCGTCGGTCGAGGAGAACCTCGAGACGATGCGGGCGACGCCCCACACCCGATTTCCGCTCGTCGGCGACGACCCCGCGGATCTGCGCGGCGTCGTCTACACGCCCTCGGTGTTGACGCATCTGGAGGCGCTGGAGCGCGGGGAGCGGACGTTCGAGGACGTGGCGGCGGCGCCGATGACGCTCGCGGCGGAGACGAGCGTCAGCGACGCATTCGACCAGTTCCAAGCGCAGGATGGGGAACTCGCCTTGGTGTTCGAAGACGGCGCGGTGGCCGGACTCCTGACCGCGACGGACGCGCTGGAGGCCGTGATGGGTGAACTGGAGGACCCGCTGGATCGGGCGTACGGCTAGCCCTCCCGAACCTCGTCGACCGAGTCGGCGATATCCTCCTCGACGCGCCACAGATAGAGGCTGGCGTAGCTCCGATAGGGCGCCCACCGCTCGGCCGTCTCGACCATTCGCTCGCGGTCGATGTCGCCGTAGAGGGTCCGCATTCCCTTCCGAATCCCGAGGTCACCGACCGGGAACACGTCCGGCCGGCCGAGCGAGAACAGGAGTTGCATCTTCGCGGTCCACGTCCCGACGCCGGTGATCGAGGTGAGTTCGTCGATCACGGCGTCGTCGTCGGTCCCCTCGAAGTGGGCGGCCGTGTATCCGCGGTCCCGAAACGCCTCGGCGACGTTGTTGACGTATCGCGTCTTCTGGCGTGAGAGTCCCGCGCCGCGGAGGGTATCGTCGTCCGCGATCAGGATGCCGTCGGGCGTCACCTCGACGGCCTCGAAGAGCCGGTCGCGCGTGGCTTCGGCCGACGCCATCGACACCTGCTGGCGGAGGATGGAGACGACGAAGCGGGCGAAGAAGTCGTCGGCTGGCTCGACCGAGAGGCGGCCGTGGCGCTCGATCAGCGGTCCGAGGTCCGGATCGGTGCGCAACGCGTCGACGGCGTCGGTATCGTCCATGACGGAAGTGAACGGGCGACGATCATAAGCGGCCGGCCGTGGACGGCGCCAGTGGAATCGCCGGCGCCGTCGAACCCGAGCGCCAGTGTACCGACCGTCGATTCCGGTCGGCCGTCGAGACGGTCCCGGGCACACGGAAGACGTATCGTCCTCGTCCGTGGACCCTCGCTGGGACCGCGTGAGCGGCGTCGTACGTCGTAGTCCTTTTGCGAAATCGTCCGGTACCCCCGTCCATGTCGCTACCGAGTCCCCGACGCAGTTTCGCCGACAGCGTGCCGGTTGCGGGAATTATGTCGTTTTGGCTCGTCGTCTCGTGGCTGGGTTCGCATCCGCTTCTCGGGCGCGGAGCGAGAATCGCCGGTCTCGTGATGGCACTAACGTATGCCGTCGTCAGGGGAGTCACGGCTGCCGCCCGAACTCGTTCGGTGCCCGCACTCGCCGACGTTAGAGCGGTACTACGGGTGAACGGACTCGCGCTGCTCGCCGGGGCGGGGTGGTTTATTATGGCACGGCTGACCTTCTTCGTCGAACAACTGTGGGACGGGTTGGGACTGCCAGGGGCGTTCACCTCGCCGGCCGACGGCCTCGCGTTCGCGTTTACCGCAACCGGTGTCGTGACCGTCGTCCTGTATGCCGTCACGCTCGGTACCGCCGCGCTTCGTGGCGAGTCACCGCCGGGTCGGGACGAAGCCGCCCCGAACGGATCGTCGGTGGACGACTGATACTGTGTATTGTACGGAGGGTCGACAAGGCGGACTGGCGACCCGCCGGTGGAGGAACCCGTACGGGACGGATCGCTGTCCCCGCGTCCCGTCCGTCTCATAGTGTTTATTGTAACGGTGTACCGGTGGTTCGCCGACCCGTCCTGGCGAACTACCGGTACTGACTTACAATGATCACTATCAGTCGGCGCTGTCGGGGCGGAGCACCCCGTTACTCCGAGTGGTCAGTGCCGCCCCGCGACGAGAATCGATCGTCGTCCCGCATTCGGGACACTCGTAGTCGAGATGGTCGGTGTGTACTTCGAGGATCCAGTCTCCGTTGATTCGGCTCGCGTGCTTGCAGTTGACACAGTAAAGCGTCGGCTCATGAGACGGCCGGCGCTCGGTGGGCGTACTGGAGGGAACCATTTCGTTGTCTAGCGGCCGACCGATGATAACGGTGTCGTTCTCGAAGCCGGCGCAGAGGGAGAACCGTTCAATTACTCCCCGGCCGGAGCCAGCGGATCGAACCGCTCGGGACGGTCGAAGATCCGGTCGGCGACGTAGACGGCGACCACCGAGAGGAGGAGCGTCGCGAGGATCAGGGGAACCCCGGGGTCGTAACGGAGCGGCGGGTGGTAGCCGAGGGCGTAATCGAAGACGTCGTTGACGAGGAGGGCAACGAGGGCGACTTTGAGCGCGCGGTCGGTGGTCCGGCCGTAGTAGGGGATGGCAAAGGCCTCGACGACGAACAGCAGGTGGGTGAACATGATGCCCCAGTAGTCCCAGAGCGCCCCGGGAGCACCGACGTACTGGTCGGGATGGAGGTTGAGCGCGACGATGGTCCAGAGGCCGTATTTGACCAGCCAGACGAACGCGAACGTGTGGAGGTAGGTCAGCGGGGTGTTCGTCGGGGCGTCCCGGACGCGGTTGTCGAGGTTGGGGAGCAGCGTCGCGAGCGAGAGCGTCGCCAGCGCGAGTGCGGTCGGGGAGTCGCCGAAGAGCGGGTAGAAGAAGGTCGGGAGGTCGGCGAAGGAGGGGTCGGCGTGGACGTAGAAGCTCACGCCGACGAGGAAGGCGGCGCCGTTGGCGACGAGGAGCGTCGAGAGGCTGGGCGCGTGGCCGAGGTAGTACTCCACGTACCGTCCGGCGTCGAACGAAACCGTGACCATCGGTGTGGTGGTCGGGCGGTCGGGGGTAAAACCTGTCGCGTCCGGCGGAGGCGTTCGATTCCGTGAAACGGGGACCGGCGCGCCCACGACGCCCTCGAACGCCACGGCGTCTCCGAGCCGATGGCCGACAGTATAAATAGCCGCCTCTCGCAGGGTGGGACATGGATTCGGACGCGGCCTTCACGTACAACGGCGGGAGGGTCGCCCCCGGCGAGCGGCAGAACCTCCGGTACGGGATCAGCGAGACGTATCTCGGCGATCCGGTGCGGATTCCGGTCACCATCGTCAACGGGGAACGACCGGGGCCGACGGTGTTTCTGTCGGCGGCCGCCCACGGCGACGAACTCAACGGCATCGAGGTGGTGCGGGAGGTGGCGTTCGAGTGGGACCTCGACGATCTGGCGGGGACCATCGTCTGCCTGCCCGTCCTGAACGTGCAGGGGTTTCTCACCCAGCAGCGGTATCTCCCCATCTACGACCGCGACCTCAACCGCTCGTTTCCGGGCGATTCCGATTCGACGAGCGCGAAGCGGATGGCCCACGTCATCTTCCAGAACTTCATCGAACCCTGTGACTTCGGTATCGACTTCCACACCTCGACGCGGGGGCGGACCAACATGCTCCACGTGCGCGCGGACACGTCCGACGACGCGGTGTCGCGACTCGCCTACGCCTTCGGCGCGAGCGTCGTCGTCGACGGCGCGGGAAGCGACGGCACGCTCCGCGGTGAGGCGACCCGCGCGGGCGTCCCGACCATCACGGTCGAGATGGGACAGGCCCACCGGTTCGAACGTCGACTGATCGACGACGCTCTCGGTGGCGTCCAGAGCGTGTTCGCGGAGTACGGCCTCCAGTCGGGCACGGTCCGCTGGCCCGGGTGGCGGACGGTCGTGACCGAGAAGACGTGGATTCGGGCCGACGCGGGCGGCATGGTGGATATGCACCACGAGCGCGGGAGCCTGGTTCGGGAGGGCGAGTGCATCTGTACGATCACCGATCCGTTCAAGGCCGACGACACGCCGGTCGAAGCGCCCTTCACCGGCGTGCTGATCGGGGTGTTGGAGAACCCGGTGGTGTATCCGGGCAACCCAATCTGTCACCTCGCGGAACTCGACGCGGAGACGTCACGGATCGTCGACCGCCGACAGGCGGATCGATGATCGACGGAATCGGCAGCAAACGGCGTCACGAGCGCCCGTGAGCGTACGTAACTTCTATACGATCACGGTTCCGACTGCCGGACGAGCATGAGTCAGTCTTACGATCGGGGCCTCATCGAGGACTTCGGCCGGTGGCGGGAGTTCTCGGCCGGCATGTGGGCCTGGATCTTCCACAAGTTTACCGGCTGGGTGTTGATCGGTTATCTGTTCACCCACATCGCCGTCCTGAGTACGGCGCTCACGTCGGCCAGTGCCGATCCCGCGACGGTCGCGGCGAATCAGGATCTCTATACGCAGACGATCCGGACGCTGGAGAGTCTGCTGGTGGTCCGCATCCTCGAGGTCGGGCTTCTAGCCGTCGCCGTGTTCCACATCCTGAACGGGACGCGGCTGCTGCTGGTCGACCTCGGTATCGGCCTCGGCTCGCAGGATCGAAGCTTCTACGCGTCGCTGATCCTGACGGGCGCCATCGTGGTGGCGAGCATCCCCACCTTCCTCGCGGGGGTGTCGCTCTGATGGCGGAGCGCTACTCCTCGTTCCGGGCGGGCGGCCGCCTGTGGCTCTGGCAGCGCATCACCGCTGCCTTCCTCATCGCCGTGCTCGCCTTCCACTTCTTCCTCCTTCATTTCGTCCACCACGCCGACGAGGTGACGTTCGCGATGAGCGCCGGACGGATGGAGACGTGGAGTTACTACTCGCTGATGATCCTCTTTCTGGTAACCGCGACGTTCCACGGGGTCAACGGCGTCTACAACGCCCTGATCAACGCCGGCCTGACCGGCGCCAAGCGCCAGGCCGTCAAGGTCGTCCTCGGCGCCGCGAGCCTCCTGTTGCTGGTGCAAGGGTTCAGAACCGCGAACGCGTGGGCCGGCATCGACCTACTCCCAATCCTATGAGTACGCAACGACAGCAACCCGAGACCGAGACGGAGAGTACGGAAACCGAGACGGCACAGGACCGACGGCTCGAAAAGAAGCGCCAGCGCGCCGCGGAGCGCGAACGGGCGCGCGTCGAGGCCGAGGAGCGTGCCGCGGCGGACGCGGAGCGCTACCACCTCAAGGTGTTCCGGTACGACCCCGAAGTGGAGGGCAAGCAGGAACCCCGCTTCGACGACTTCCACGTCCCCTACGAACCGGGAATGACGGTGCTGGACGCGCTCATATACGCGCGCGACCAGTTCGACGCGAGCCTCACCTTCCGGCACTCCTGCCGACAGGCCATCTGTGGCTCCGACGCCCTGTTCGTTAACGGCTCCCAGCGACTCGGGTGTCAGACACAGCTCTCGGACCTCGATCAGCCGGTTCGGATCGAACCGCTCCCCCACTCCGAAGTGGTGAAGGATTTGGTCGTCGACATGGAACACTTCTACGACCAGATGGAGGCGGTCGAGCCGTACTTCCAGACGGAGAACCGCCCGGAGGGGGAACTGGAAGAACAGCGCCAGAGCCGGGAGAACCGCGAGAAGATCAAGAAGTCGACGCGGTGTATCTGGTGTGGGGCGTGTATGTCCTCCTGTAACATCGCGGCCGGCGACAACGAGTATCTGGGCCCGGCGGCGATCAACAAGGCCTACCGCTTCGCGATGGACGAGCGCGAGGGCGAGAACGTGAAACAGCGGCGCCTGGAGATCATCGAGCAGGAACACGGCGTCTGGCGGTGTCAGACGCAGTTCTCGTGTACGGAGGTGTGTCCGAAGGACATCCCCCTGACAGAGCACATCCAGGAGTTGAAACGCGAGGCAGTCAAGAGCAACCTGAAATTCTGGTAAATCATGCACGAATACGACGTCATCGTGGTCGGCGCGGGCGGCGCGGGCCTGCGCGCGGCCATCGCGGCACAGGAAGCGGGCGCGGACGTGGCGATGGTCACGAAACTCCACCCGGTCAGAAGTCACACGGGTGCGGCGGAGGGTGGCATCAACGCCGCCCTCCGCGAGGGCGACGATTGGGAACTCCACGCCTACGACACCATGAAGGGGTCGGACTATCTGGCCGACGCCCCCGCAGCGGAGGCGTTGACCCAGGAGAGCCCGAAGGAAGCGATCCAACTGGAGCACTGGGGGATGGCCTTCTCCCGCGAGGACGACGGCACCGTCTCCCAGCGCCCCTTCGGCGGTCTATCGTTCCCGCGGACGACCTACGCGGGCGCGGAGACGGGCCATCACCTCCTGCACACCCTGTACGAACAGGTGGTCAAGCGAGGCATCGAGGTGTTCGACGAGTGGTACGTCCTGAACCTCGCCGTCTCCGACGAGGACGACCCGGCGGACCGGCGCTGTCACGGCGTCGTCGCCTACGAGACGGCGACCGGGAACGTCGACGCCTTCACCGCCCGCGACGGCGTCATCCTCGCCACTGGCGGGCTGGGACAGGTGTACGACCACACCACGAACGCCGTCGCGAACACGGGCGACGGGGTGGCGATGGCCTACCGCGCGGGCGTCCCCGCCGAGGACATGGAGATGATACAGTTCCACCCGACGACGCTCCCGTCGACGGGCGTCCTCATCTCGGAAGGGGTCCGCGGCGAGGGCGGCATCCTCTACAACGACGACGGGGAGCGGTTCATGTTCGAGAACGGCTACGCGAACAACGACGGGGAACTCGCCTCCCGTGACGTGGTGTCCCGCGCCGAGTTGACCGAGGTGAACGAGGGCCGTGGCATCGAGGACGAGTACGTCCACCTCGATATGCGCCACCTCGGCGAGGAGCGGATCGTCGACCGACTCGAAAACATCCTCCACCTCGCGGAGGACTTCGAGGGCGTCGACGGGTTGGAGGAGCCGATGCCGGTCAAGCCCGGCCAGCATTACGCGATGGGTGGCATCGAGACGGACGAGTACGGCCAGACCTGTGTCGACGGACTGTACGCCGTCGGCGAGTGTGCGTGTGCGAGCGTCCACGGCGCGAACCGCCTCGGCGGCAACGCCCTGCCCGAACTCACGGTGTTCGGGAAGCGCGCCGGGACCCACGCCGCCGGGGGCGACACCGAGGAGCCCCGAGTCACGGTCGGCTGGACCGACGACTCGGAGGACGGCGACGTGGACTCGCCGGTCACCCTCGGGGAGCCGTGGACGACCGAAGCCGTCGCGGACGGCGGTGCGGCCGCGAAGACGGGCGAGGCGGTCGTCGAGCGCACGCTCGAACGGGAGCGCGAACGGGTCGAGCGTCTGCTCGAACGCGACGAGGGGACCCAGCACGCCGAAATTCGGGCGTCGGTCCAGCATACGATGACCAAAAACGTCAACGTCTTCCGCGAGGAGGACGCGCTGAAGGAGGCGCTGGTCGACATCCGCGCCGCGCGCGAGCGCTACCGCGACGTCTACGTCGCCGACCCGTCGAGTACGTACAACACGGATCTGATCCAGACCATCGAGACGCGGAACCTGCTCGACATCGCCGAGGTGATCACGATGGGCGCGCTCGCCCGCGAGGAGTTCCGCGGCGCACACTGGCGCAAGAAACACCAGGAACGCAAGGACGACGAGTGGCTCAAACACACGATGGTCTCCTGGTCGGACGGCGCCCCCGAACTCTGGTACAAGCCGGTCGTCCTCGAAGGGCAGAACCAGACGTACGAACCGAAAGAGCGGAGCTACTGACACCCGGCCGTCTTTCGACGCCGTCGGCGACCTAATCGACCGACTGCGCGGCTCCGAAGGGTCGACATTCGTTTCGACACGCGACGTTCAACGACGCCCTGAGACTCGTTTTGCGCCCCAATTATCTTCTGTGATATTTGAACGCCCGGATTTATCACTCACCCCGTCGTTCTCTCGGACAACACGCCGACGCGTGTCCGTGCGGGAGCATTCGATCCCCCCGGCTCCGGCCCGGCGTGTCGACAACCCATGCAACTGAAAGAACTACTTACCGAGGATCGTGCGGTTAGCCCGGTCATCGGCGTCATTCTGATGGTGGCGATCACCGTCATTCTGGCCGCCGTGATCGGCACGTTCGTCCTCGGTCTGGGCGATCAGGTTAGCGAGAGTGCACCGCAAGCGAGCTTCAGCTTCGACTTCAACACCAGTAACACCAGTGCGACCATCACGCACGAGGGTGGTGAAACACTGGAGAACAGCAATATCGGCGTGAGCGGTGATGATGGCACCCCTAATGGTGCCAACAATTTCGCAGGGAGTACGATCACTGCCGGCGACTCCTCCGTGTACGGGAGCGTTAGTCCTGGTGAAACGATCCGCGTCATCTGGACCAACCCAGCAGGTGGCGCGACGAACACCATCGCCCGCGCGACTGCACCGCAGAGCTGATTCCAACGCAGCATTTCGTTTTTTTTATTTATCAACGCCGGAGTGCCTACTCCACCGTGTGCTCTGATTATCTTATTTGATATTTTTTTACGCAGGTTTATTATTCGTCCGACCATCGACTGACCCAACACGTCGACGCGTGTCCGTGCGGGAGCTTCCATCCCCCCGGCTCCGGCCCGGCGTGACACACCCATGCAACTGAAAAACCTACTGACGGAAGACCGTGCAGTCAGCCCGGTCATCGGCGTCATTCTGATGGTGGCGATCACCGTCATTCTGGCCGCCGTGATCGGTACCTTCGTCCTCGGCCTGGGCGATCAGGTGAGCGACAACGCGCCGCAAGCGAGCTTCAGCTTCGAATTCGCCGATACCGGCGGGTTCGACGGATCGGGCGACGACTACGTCAACATCACCCACGAAGGAGGGACAACCATCGACAACGCTACACTCGGCGTCCAGGGTGACGGGAGCGCCGACTTGGCGCTCGAAGACGCCGGTGGCTGGGCCGACGGCACCATCAACGCCGGTGACCAGATCTCGTACAACGGCGTCAACTCCGGCGAGACGGTCCGCGTCGTCTGGACGAACCCCAACGGCGGCAGCACGAACACTATCGCCCGCGCGACCGCACCGCAGTAACGAAGCGGGGCGATTTTTCGGATCGAACCGTCAGCCTCAGTAGCGGCGGGTGCGTAGGGCGGCTATGGAGTTCGACGGGTATCTGAACCGCGACACGCTGTTGATTATTCTCCTTCTCGTCCTCGGGATCGGCGGTTCGGGGATCGCACGCGGCTTCCTCTCCGAGCAGGGACACGACGCGCTCGGATCGGCGGTGTTCGTGTTGGGCTACGGGACGATGGTCCTCCTGTTGTGGTGGGGCTGGCTTCGCCCGCTCGACATCACGGGTCCGAGCGAACGGTAAGCGACTGCTGGCCGTCGCTGCGTCGCGAAGTCGTCGCTCGGGAGGCTCGCGGCCGCCGAGGGGCCGTCGTCGGTAAACGGAACTTTAATGGCCGATTCCGGGCGAGTTGTGAATAGGAATGCTCCCGCTACAGCTCATCGACAGTTTTCTGCTCGAATACAACGTCGGGCAGGCGCTGTTGCTGGTTTTCATCCTCGCGACGGTCGGCGCGCTGCCGCTGAAATCCCGGCGGGTCATCGCCGCCAACGCGACGCTGTTCGGTCTCGTATTCATCATGACGCCCCAGGCGCTCGCACCGGTGCATTACCTGTTTCTCGGCATCGTCCTGCTGGTCGTCGGCCCGGTGCTGTGGGTGACGGCGGACCGATAGGAGAACGCGACGTTTAACCGCGCGAGGGTGCAACCGACGGTATGACGAAACCGGGCGTCCCCGGTGACGACGCACGGACGATCGACCTCCCCTGCGGGGAGGCCGTCCGCGCCACCGACCTCGATCTGGGAATGCGGGAGTTCGACTGCGCCTGCGGCGACGTCCACGCCGTCGTGATGGACGTCCATCCGCCCGAGCGATTCCTTCCCGACTTCCTGGTCGAACTCCTTCGGGAGACGGTCGAAACGAGCAGCGAGGAGATGCCGGAGTTCGACACGCCACACCTGCTTGGTGTCGTGTTGGAGGAGTTCCCCGAGCAGGTTGCCGTCGCGGATCTGAGCGACGAGGGCGACGTGGGCTACGCGCTCCTGTGGGTCAGCGACTTCGACGCCCGACGGCTCCACGAGGTGGTCGTCGAACTCGTGATCGAGTTGATGGAGCACGCCGTCAGCCACGCCGACGACGACGCGGCGATCCAGGAGTTCGAACGGCAGATGCTGGAGTTCGACGTGTCGGCGTTCGTCGATCAGTATCGCGCCGAACGGGACTTGGACGCCGACGACGTGTACGTGTAGGGAGAGCCGTCACGGGCGGGAGCCACACCTACGGCGGTTCACAGGCGGCGTCTGACAGTCGTCGGACGGTCGTCTCACTGAACACTAAGTCGTTCCCGGCCGTTGTGTGACGTATGCGCCCCCGATCCAGGCAGTACGAGCAACTCCGGGGCGTGCTCTCCGAAGCCGACGAGCCGCTGACTGCCCGAGAGATCCTGACACTCCTCGAAGAGGCGGAGGAGTTCGAGAGTGCTCACCGCGTCGCGACGGTGCTCGGCCGGTGGGCCGAGGAAGGTGACATCGAGGTCCTTCAGGGCAGCCCCTACCGCTACCAGCTAAACAACTGATCGGACTTCGTTGGGCATCTGACGGGGCGAGAGCGGCGACGCCGTGCGGAACGTGACACCCGAAAAGCGGCCGCACCGCCCCGGAGGCGCCAGTGTGAAAGCCCACACCCACCATGGTACGCCGTGTCGTTTCGAAATCCGTAATTTCGCTTCGTATCTCGTACTGTTTCGTGGGGCTTATTACGATGTGCGAACTCCGATTCGACGATGACCGACGAGGCCACCGTGACCGGGACGGACCCGGCTACCGACTCCGAGGATCGGACGATACTGTTGATCGGGAGCGGCCCGATTCAGATCGGACAGGCCGCCGAGTTCGACTACTCCGGCGCACAGGCCTGCCGAGCCCTGCAGGAGGAGGGGGCACGAGTCGTCCTCGTCAACTCGAACCCCGCGACGATCATGACCGACCCCGACATGGCCGACCGGGTGTACATCGAACCCATCACCACCGAGGCCATCGCGGAGATCATCCGGCAGGAGCAACCGGACGGCGTGATCGCCGGCCTCGGCGGCCAGACCGGTCTGAACGTCACCGCCGAACTCGCCGAGGAGGGCGTCCTCGAGGAACACGACGTGGAGATCATGGGGACGCCGCTCGACACCATCTACGCGACGGAGGATCGCGACCTCTTCCGCCAGCGCATGGAGAATATCGGACAACCGGTTCCCGGCTCCACCACCATCTCCCTCGACGAGGGCGAGCAAGTGAGCAAGATGGACGAGGAGTCGCTCCGCGAACGCGTCGAGGCCGCGGTCGACGAGGTGGGCGGCCTGCCCGTCATCGCCCGCACGACCTACACCCTCGGCGGGTCGGGGTCGGGTGTCGTCGACAACATGCCGGAACTCCTCGAGCGCGTCCGCAAGGGCCTGCGCCTCTCGCGGAACAACGAAGTGCTCATCACCGAATCCATCGCCGGATGGGTCGAACTGGAGTACGAGGTGATGCGTGACGCGGACGACTCGACCATCATCATCTGCAACATGGAGAACCTCGACCCGATGGGTATCCACACGGGCGAGTCGATGGTCGTCACGCCGTCGCAGGTGATCCCCGACGACGGCCACCAGGAGATGCGCGACGCCGCGCTCGAAGTCATTCGCGAACTCGGCATTCAGGGTGGCTGTAACATCCAGTTCGCGTGGCACGACGACGGCACGCCCGGCGGCGAGTACCGGGTGGTCGAGGTGAACCCCCGCGTCTCCCGCTCCTCCGCGCTCGCCTCGAAGGCGACGGGCTACCCCATCGCCCGCGTCACCGCGAAAGTCGCGCTGGGTAAGCGCCTCCACCAGATCGAAAACGAAATCACGGGCGAGACGACCGCCGCTTTCGAACCCGCGATCGACTACGTGGTGACGAAGATTCCGCGGTGGCCGAAAGACAAGTTCGCCGACGTGGACTTCACGCTCGGGACGGCGATGAAGTCGACGGGCGAGGCGATGTCCATCGGGCGGACCTTCGAGGAGTCGCTGCTGAAGGCGCTCCGGTCGACGGAGTACGACCCCGCCGTCGACTGGGTCGACGTGGACGACGAGGCCTTGGAGAGCGATTATCTCGCCAAACCGACGCCGGATCGCCCTTACGCTATCTTCGAGGCGTTCGACCGCGGCTACACCGTCGGCGACGTGGTCGATCTGACCGGTATCAAAGAGTGGTACGTCGAGCGGTTCGAGCGCATCTCCGCCGCCGTCGCGAACGCCGCCGAGGGCGACTTCACCGACGCCGCCGTCAAGGGCGTCACCAACGCCGAAATCGCGTCGGCCGCGGGGTCGGACGTGGGCACCGTCGAGACGGCGGTCCCCGGTCGCACGTACAAACAGGTCGACACCTGCGCCGGCGAGTTCGCCGCCCAGACGCCGTACTACTACTCCTCGCGGAAACCCGAGTTCGTCACCGGTCCCTTCGAGGGCGACGCGGCGGCGGGCGAACTCCGCGTCGACCGCGACGTAGAGAGCGTCGTCGTCGTCGGCGGCGGCCCCATCCGGATCGGCCAGGGCGTCGAGTTCGACTACTGTTCGGTCCACGCCATCCAGGCGCTCCGCGAGGAAGGCATCGACGCCCACGTCGTCAACAACAACCCCGAGACGGTGTCGACGGACTACGACACCTCCGACGGCCTCTTTTTCGAGCCGATCACGGCCGAGGAGGTGGCGGACGTGATCGAAGCCGCCGACGCCGACGGCGTGATGGTGCAGTTCGGCGGGCAGACCTCGGTCAACATCGGCCACCCGCTCGAAGCCGAACTGCAGCGCCGCGGCCTCGACTGTGAGGTCTTGGGCACGAGCGTCGACGCGATGGATCTCGCGGAGGACCGAGACCGGTTCAACCGGCTGATGGACGATCGCGGCATCGTCCAGCCGGAGGGTGGCTCCGCGACCAGCGAGGCCGAAGCGCTCGAACTCGCGAACTCGATTGGCTACCCCGTCCTCGTCCGCCCCTCCTACGTCCTCGGCGGGCGCGCGATGGACGTGGTGTACAACGACGAGGATCTGAAGGAGTACATCGAGGAGGCGGTGCGCGTCTCGCCCGACAAACCGATCCTTATCGACGAGTTCCTCGACGACGCGGTGGAACTGGACGTCGACGCCGTCGCCGACGGCGAGGACGTCATCATCGGCGGCGTGATGGAACACGTCGAGAGCGCCGGCGTCCACTCCGGCGACTCGGCGTGTATGATCCCGCCCCAGGCCGACGCGGTGACCGAGGTGATGGACCGCGTGCGCGAGGTGACGGTCGAAATCGCGCGCGAACTCGATACCGTGGGGCTGTTGAACGTCCAACTCGCCGTCAAGGACGGGACGGTGTACGTCCTCGAAGCCAACCCGCGGTCGTCGCGGACGGTTCCCTTCGTCTCGAAGGCGACGGGCGTCCCCATCGCCAAACTAGCGGCGAAGGTGATGGCCGGGGCTTCCCTCGACGACCTCGACGCACGAGAGCAGATCCCGGAGAAGGTGAGCGTCAAGGAAGTCGTCCTGCCCTTCGACCGGCTGCCCGGTAGCGACCCGCGCCTCGGCCCCGAGATGAAATCGACGGGCGAGGTGATGGGCACGGCCGAGCACTTCGGCAAGGCCTACGAGAAGGCACAGTCCGCCACGGGTAAGGCCATCCCGAGCGAAGGGACGGCCGTCGTCGACCTCTCGGCGTCGGAGTTCCCCGACCCCGACAGCGAGGCGGGCCAGGCACTGATCGACGCCTTCGCCGAATTCTACGAAATCGAAGAGTTCGAGGACCTATCGGACGCTATCCGCCGGGGCGAGGTCGACGTGATCGTCTCGCGCAACCGCGAGGCGCTCGAAGTCGCCGTCGAGGAGGACGTGACATACTTCTCGACGCACGCGTCCGCGGAGGCCGTCCTGGAGGGACTACGCCATCAGGACGACCCCATCGACGTGCAGGCCACCTCGGACCGGCCGAAGGTTCAAAAGCAGTGGGGCGAGTAGGGCCGTAGCCGACTACTCGAGTTTTCCGAGCGCTTCGAAGAAATCCGACGTCGGACCGGCGACCCGCACGGGCGCGTCGGCGCGGCCGACACGCACCTCGGTCGGCGGGTCGAGTTCCCGGAGGACGCGGCCGTCGCCGACGACGACCGCCCGGTCGGTTCCGGAGACGCGGATCGTCACCTCGCTTTCGGGGCCGACCACGAGCGGCGGCATCCCCTCGTTCGCACACATCTCGTTGATGACGAGGGCGTCGACGCCGGGGTGGACGAGCGGTCCGGCCTCGCTGAGGTTGTAGGCCGTACTCCCCGTGGGTGTGGCGACGAGGACGCCGTCGGCGCGACTCGACGAGTAGCGCGAGCCGTCGACGAGCACGTCGCAGTCGACGCCGCCGCTCGGGCCCCGGATCGGTCCCTGGACGACCACCTCGTTCGTCGTCGGCGGGGCGGTCCAGTCGTCGACGCGAGCGGCCAGACGCGGTGTCTCGCGAACCGACATCTCGCCGGCGTAGAAAGCCGCCACCTCGTCGAGGACGACCTCGACCGCCTCGTCGGGGCCGACGGCGTTGAGAAAGCCGACCTCGCCGAGGTTGACGCCGAGGATCGGCGTGCCGTCGGCACCGCGGGCGGCATAGAGGAAGGTGCCGTCGCCGCCGATGCTGACCACGAGATCACAGGCGTCGAACGCCTCGACCGGCGTGCCGTCGAGGTCGAGGGCCTCGGCGGTCGCCGTATCGACGGCGACGGAGACGCCCTCGGTCCGGAGTTGCTGGCGTAGCTCCGCCGCGAGAAACGCCGCCCGACTGTTGCCCTTCTGTGCGACGAGGCCGACGTACATACTCGGGTCTCACCCCGTGATCAAAAAAGCCCACCGAACGGACAACATTCATCACACCGGCGTGCGCAGGGTAACCGATGGCAGGTTCCGCGGGGACGGTCGCCGGACGTGGTCGTCGCGGACCGAACGGCGGTGACCGGCGATGAGCGAGGACGACGACTGGTTCGAGCGGGCACTCCGGGAGTCCGAATCGGCGGAATCGGACGACGAGGAGACGGAATCGGCTACGGAGAAGGCGGAGTCGGACGACCCATCGTTCGAGGAGGACTTCGCAAGCGCGATCGAAGACGCGCCGGCGCCCGACGGGCCGGCGGAGGGCGACTCGCCGTTCGAGGAGGACTTCGCGAGCGCGTTCGAGAACGCCCCGGATATCGGCGACTCGACGGACGAGATGGATGACGGTCCCCTCGACGGCGGTGAGGGGCCCACGGCCGACCCGTTCGACAGCGACGCCGAGTTCGATTCGGCGATCGACCGAATCGACCTCGGGATCGAGGGACTCGACGACATGATTCTCGGCGGCGTCCCGGAGCGCTCGCTCATCTCGATCATCGGCTCCGCGGGGACCGGGAAGACCACGTTCGGCCTCCAGTTCCTCGAAGAGGCGCTGTCGAACGGCGAGCGTGGCGTCTATCTGACACTCGAGGAGAGCACGGAGCGCATCTACGACACCGCCGAGGAGAAGGGGTGGCCGTTCGCGGAGTACGCCGAGGAGGGGCGACTTGCCGTCGTCCACCTCGACCCCGTCGAGATGGCGAACAGCCTCTCGAGCATCCGCAGCGAGTTGCCCGAACTGATCAAGGACTTCGGCGCCGACCGACTCGTCCTCGACTCCGTGTCGCTCCTGGAGATGATGTACGACCGGCCCTCGGAGCGCCGGAGCGAGGTGTATCAGTTCTCGAAATCGCTCAAGGAGGCGGGTGTGACGACACTCGTGACGAGCGAGGCCAGCAGCGAGACGCCATACGGCTCCCGGTACGGCATCATCGAGTATCTCGCGGACGCGGTGTTCGTCCTCCAGTACGTCCGGGCCTCCGACTTCCAGGAGACGCGACTGGCCGTCGAGATTCAGAAGATTCGCGACGCGAACCACTCCCGGGAGACCAAGCCCTACGAAATCACCAACGATGGGCTGAGCGTCTACCGGCAGGCGAACATCTTTTGATTCCCCGACGGCGACGGCCACCGAGTCGGGCGGGCGCGGCCTCGTACGGGTTACCGTACGCCAGTGCCGAGGGGGTGCCGGGACGGCCCGGCGAACTACCTAACAGTTACAGTATCAGTCGTCCGCGGGCGGAGCCGATTCGCGGGCGACCGGGTCGAACTCGTCGAGATGGAGGAACTCGTCGGTCGGCCGGCGGAACTTCCGGGGCCGTTCGAGGTCCGCCGCCCCGTCTTCGGGGTAGCCGAGCGTGACGAGCATGACCGCCTCGTAGTCGGTGGGCACGTCGAACTCGTCGTGGAGGCTCTCGGCGTCGAAGCCACCCATCGGACAGGAGGCGACGCCGCGTTCCCACGCGGCGTGCATGAGCGTCATGGCCGCGAGGCTGGCACTCCCCGTCGTCCAGAGGCGGCGGGTCTCGCCGTCGGCGTCGGCGAGGTTGTCGACGGTCTCCAGACGGGCTTCCGCGGCCGCCTCGTTCGGCAGGTATCCCTTCTCCAACAGGTCGCTCGTGACGCGTTCGGCGTGGTCGCTCGGGTCGAGCGTCCCGAGGACGACGACGGCCGCCGCGGCGTCGGTGACGTGTTCCTGCCCGTAGGCGACCGACTGGAGTCGTTCCAGGTCGTCGCCACGGACGACCAGGAACTCCCAGGGCTGGAGGTTAAACGAAGAGGGGGCGTGGCGCACGTCCTCGAAGATGTCGTACAGCGTGTCGTCGTCGATATCGGCGTCGGAATACTGGTGGACGGATCGCCGGGTCCGAATCACGTCGTCGAAGTTCATCGGCGGACGAAGGGGCCGGACGGACAAGAACCGGCGGAACGCGGCCGAACTCGCCGGGTGTTGGTCGGTGGCATACGGTCTGTCGTCCGTCGATAGCGGTGGACCAGCGAACAGCCGGGAAATCCATACGACACGCCGTATCAGGGGCACGTTACCGAACGACGGTCACCGGCACCGGCGACCGTCGGACGACGGCCTCGGCGACGCTTCCGAGCAGGACGCGGGAGACGCCCTCGCGGCCGTGGCTTCCGAGGACGACGAGGTCGTACGCCGCCTCGCCCGCGGCGTCGACGATGACGCGGGCGGGGCTCCCCACCTCGATGCGCGTCTCGACGGGGCGGCCGACGAGTTCCCGCGCCTCGTCGAATCGCTCGCGCGCCGTCTCGCGGGCGTTCTCGTACCACGCTTCGGAGCTTCCGGGGAGGGCTCGCTGGGTGAAGCCGGCGGTGACCGGATCGACGACGTACAGCAGCGTGACCGACGCGTCCGGCCACTCTTCGGTGGCGAAGGTGAGCGCAGCCCGCGACTGCGACGTGCCGTCGAACGGAACGAGGACGTGTGATGGCATACCACGACGTACGCGGGGCGGGCACAAAAACCGTGTTCCGGCACCCCCGATCCAGTTCGGGGAAGCCGTTACGAGGAACGGGCCGGGAGCCACGGGCATGCCCGAGCGCACGACCCTCGCCGACCTGACTGATCGCCCCCACGCCGAAGTGTTCGAGACGCCGCGCCCGCGCACGGTTCGGCTGTCTCTCGACGCCGACGAGCGCATCCCCCGACACACGCACGAGGACTCGAACGTCGTCTTCCACCTGCTGTCGGGACGGCTGGAACTGACACTCGACGACGAGACGCACACGCTCGATGCGGGGGAGCTGATCCGCTTCAGCGGCGACCGAGCGGTGTCGCCGTACGCCGTCGAGCCCAGCACGGCCGTCGTCGTCTTCGCGTGAAGTCGGCGTCGGCACGCGCAGACCTTTTCACCTACCGACGCTTACCTCACGTCATGGACTCGGCGGTACTACTCGATCTCCTCGGCAACGAGAACCGCCGGCGGATCCTGCGATTACTCGCACGAAAACCCTGTTATGTCACCGAGATCAGCGAGTATCTCGGCGTGAGTCCGAAGGCGGTGATCGACCACCTCCGGAGACTCGAGGAGGCCGGACTGGTCGAGAGTCACACCGACGACCAGCGACGGAAGTATTTTCACATCTCACGGAACCTCCGGCTGGAAGTGAGCGTCTCGCCGTACGGGTTCGGCACGAAAAGCGCCTATCCGGCCAGCCCCAGCCTCGACATGAACGGGCGGTGTCGACACGTCTCGCTCGACGCGCCGGGCGAGACCGACGACGACGTGGCGGATCTCGCAACGGCGTTCGACCAGTTACAGGCGCTCGAAAACGAGTTGTCCCTGGCCCAGCGGTGGGTGTACGGCCGGATCACGGACGTACTGGACCGCCTGAACGACCATCTCGGTGTCGACGCCGACAGCCGGTTCCACGCCGAGGTGCTGGCGGCGGTGGCGACGGGGTCGACGACGACGGCCGAAATCGTCGAGGTCGTCGACGCCCCGGCCGACGCCGTCCGAGGGGCGCTGAACACGCTCGCGGACCGCGGGCTGGTGAGCCAGCGGGGTGACGAGTGGCGGGTTACGTGAGTTCTCTGGTCAGTCCAGCTTTCAGGTCGCGACCGAGGTAGTGGCCGAGCAGCGCCGCGAGGAGGCCGGCGGTCGTCCCGACGCCCGCGATCTGCAGGCCGTAGTCGGCGACGACGGGGAAGAGCGCGGAGTTGAGCGTCCCGAGGACGAACCCCAGGCCGGACGCGAGAGCGCCGGCGAGACCGGCCTCAACGTACCGCCGACCCCCGACGAGGAAGGCGAGGGCGAAGGCGGCGAGTGCGACGCCTAAAAAGCGGCCCAGGTAGCCGACGACGGGGAGGGCGCCGCCGGCGACGAGGCCGACGACCGAGAGGAGGAGGGCGACGAGGAACGTTCGAAGCGAGAAGAGTCGGCGGACACGGCGGCCGATTCGGAATCGGCCGCCGGACGGCGCATCGGCCGAATCGTCCGCGTCGTCGCTCACGATATCGGGGCGGCGCATACGCGGACTCGGGGTCGGAAGGGCAAATCGCTTGCGCCGCCCGCAACGAGTGGATTCAAGTCCGCGCGGGCGGTAGCCCGGCGTATGAATCCAGGGGATCGCGTCCGCGTCGAACGCGGGGGCGTCGCAAACGAGGGCGTCCTCATGCCGTCGACGACGGCCGACCACCTCGTCGTGAAGCTACCGGGCGGGTACAACGTCGGGATCGACCGCGCGGACGCCACGGTCGACGTGCTCGAACGCGACGCCCACGACGTGGCGGGTGCGGGCGCCGGCGAGGGAGACTCGTCGACCATCGAGTTCGACGACGACCTGCCGACCGTCTCGCTCATCTCGACCGGCGGCACGATCGCCTCGACCGTCGACTACCGAACCGGCGCGGTGACCGCGCAGTTCGACGCCGAGGACGTGCTTCGCGCGGTGCCGGATCTCGCCGGCCGCGCCAACTACCGCGGCCGCGTCGTCGCCAACATCCTCTCCGAGAACATGACGCCCGCGGTGTGGCAGGACCTCGCCGCGGCCATCTACGAGGAGATAGAGGCCGGTGCGGACGGCGTCGTCGTCATGCACGGAACAGACACGATGCAGTATACGGCGTCAGCGCTGTCGTTCATGCTCGACACTCCGGTCCCGGTCGTGTTCACGGGGAGCCAGCGCTCCGCCGACCGCCCCTCCAGTGACAACGTGATGAACGCCGTCTGTGCCGTCGAGGCGGCGACGGCGGACCGGGCCGAGGTGCTTCTCTGTATGCACGGCTCGTCGAGCGACGACGCCTGCGCGCTCCACCGCGCGACGCGGGTCCGCAAGAACCACACCTCGCGCCGGGACGCTTTCGAGACGGTCGGCGCAAAGCCCATCGGCGAGGTGGAGTACGAGAGCGAAACGGTCAGCTTCCGCCGTGACGGCCCCGAACGCGGCGAAACCGACCTCAGTATCGCCCCCGACCTGGAGACGAGCGTCGAACTCGTGAAGTTCACGCCGGGCATGAACCCCGCCGCCCTCGATTACCTCGACGACGCCGCGGGCGTCGTCATCGAGGGGACCGGCCTGGGCCACGTCGCGACCGATTGGATCGACCGCATCGAGGAGTTGGTCGAGGGCGGAACGACCGTCGCCATGACGAGCCAGTGTCTCGAAGGCCGGGTGTGTGACCGAGTGTACGACACCGGCCGCGACCTGCTCGACGCCGGCGTCGTCGAGGCGGGCGACACCCTGCCCGAGACGGCGACGGCGAAGCTGATGTGGGTGCTGGCGAACCGTTCGGCCCCCGCGGCCGCGATGGGCGAGTCCCTCGTCGGCGAACTGCAGCCGCGGTCGGTGCCGTGGACCTGACCCTCCGGCCGGCCCGCGTCGAGGACCACGACGACGTCGTCGCCTTTACTCGCGATACGTGGCCCGAGCGGGAGTTGGAGGACTACTTGCCCCGAACCTTCCGGGCGTGGGCCGAGAGCGACGACGACGCGAAGCGGACGCTCGTCGCCGACGACGGGGACGCGGTCGGCGTGATCCAGGGCGTTCACCTCACGGATCGTGAGGCGTGGGTGCAGGCGCTTCGCGTCCACCCCGACTACCGGGACCGGGGGCTCGCCCGACGGCTCACGAACGCGATCCTGTCGTGGGCGCGCGAGCGCGGCGCGGTCGTCTGTCGCAACCTCGTCTTCTCGTGGAACGTCGCCAGCCTGGGCCTCGCGCGGAGCCTCGGCTTCGACCCTGCCACGGAGGTCCGGTGGGCGCGGATCGACGCCGACGCGGCCGCCGACCCCGCGCTCGAGGTGTGCGCCGATCCCGACGCCGGGTGGACGTTCTGGAGCGATTCGGCGGCCCGTGACCACCTGCGCGGACTGACGACCCACCCCTCGGAGGCGTGGACGCTCTCGGAACTGCGGCCCGCCGACCTGGAGCGGGCGGCCGAGGCGGACGGCCTGTTCGTCGTCCAGGGCGACGGCACGCGAGGGTTGGCGATCCGGAACCGTGCCTTCGAGGCCGACGACGACCGCTGGACGGAGTACGCGGTGGGCGCGTGGGCGGACCTCGACGCGGCGCGGGCGGTCGTCGACGCCGTCGCGCGCGACGCTGCCCGCCTGAACGCCGGCCGGGCGCGACTTCTGCTCCCCGAGACGCCGCGCTTCGTCACCGACGCCGCGGCGGCGCGGGCGGACGTGAGCGGCGACCCCGACTTCGTGCTCGCGGCGGATCTGACCGATCCGGGCGTGGGCGCGGGTCGATAATCCACAATTCACTTACCGGCGCTCGCCACAGGGAGTGTATGATCCACGTCGTCGGCGGCGGCATCGCCGGACTCGCCGCCGCGTATCGACTCCAGCAGCGGGGATACGAAGCGACAGTGCTGGAGGCGAGCGACGACCTCGGCGGGTTGGCGGCCACCTACGAAACCGCCGGCGACGACATCGAGCGGTTCTACCACCACCTCTCGAAATCCGAGGAGACTATCGTCGAGTTGGCCGACGAACTCGGACTGGGCGACCGCGTGGAGTGGCTGGTGGGCAAGAACGCCTACTACGTCGACGGGGTGGTCCACCCCCTCGACACCCTGCCACAGATCGCCGCCTACCCCCACCTGAGCCTCTACGACACTTTTCGACTCGGCCTCCTGACCCTCGAAATCGACGTGCGTGGCGGCTGGCCGCGCTTCGACACGTACGACGACCTCGAAGCGTTCGAGGACGTGCCGATCAAGGACTTTCTCCTCGAACACACAACCCGCGGCGTCTACGAGAACTTCTTCGAGCCGCTGTTGGACGCGAAGTTCGGCGACCGCAAGGACGACGTGAGCGCCGCGTGGCTGCTGGGCCGCATCAAGTTCCGGGGAGAGCGCGACCTGCTACGGGGCGAGATCCTCGGCTACTTCGAGGGCGGGTTCGCCGTCCTGATCGACGCCCTCGTCGACAGAGTGGGTCGCGAAACCGTCGTGACTGGGGCGCGGGCGACGGACCTCGACGTGCGGGACGGCGAAGTCGCGTCGATCACCGTCGAGACCGAGTCGGGCGTCGAGACCCGTCCGACCGACGGCGTCGTCGTCGCGACGATGCCGAACGTCCTCGAGGAACTGACGGGCTACACCTGCGACATCGACTTTCAGGGCGCCGTCTGTGCCGTCGTGACGATGGACGAACCGCTGACGGAGACGTACTGGCTCAACGTCGCCCACGACGCGCCCTTCGGCGCGCTGATCGAACACACGAACTTCGTGTCGCCGGCGCGCTACGGCGGCGACCACCTGTGCTACGTCGCCAGCTACGTCCAGGACCCCTCGGAGGACGTGTGGCGGATGGACGACGCGGCGTTACGGGCGACGTGGCTCGGGCATATCGAGGAGATGTTCCCCGACTTCGACCCCGACGGCGTGAGCGACTTCCGCGTCGCGCGCAACCCGCGTGCGGCGCCGGTGTACGAGCGAGGGTATCTGGATATGGTGGTGCCGTACGACCTGCGGGAAGACGTGGGTAACGGCGTCTACTACGCGGGGATGGCGAGTCGGGCGCAGTACCCCGAACGGAGCCTGAACGGCGGAATCGTCGCGGGCTTTGCGTGTGCGGACCGGATCGCCGAGGACTAGGCCGTTTCCTCCTCGTCGTCCGCGCCGGGGGCGACGGAGACGTCCACATCATCGGGTTCTTCCTGTCCGCCAACGACGAGGTTGCCCTCGCCGTCCTCGACGTACACGTCGTCGGCGAAGCCGCCCTCGGCGTGGGGATGGACGGGATTTTCGATGCGTTCGGGGGTCGACGGCGCGTCGGGCAGGTCGCCGCCGTACTCGCCGAGGGGGTCGGCGATGGTGATGCCGTGGCGTTCGAAGAAGTCGGCGTAGCGGTCGTAATGATCCTGAAGTTCGTCGGCCGGGAACTCCATCATCTCGGTCCAGCCGTGGTTGTAGAACTCGAAGTTGGCTTGGATGTGGGTGATTTCGCGGGCATTCGCCTCCGAGAAGCCCTCGTCCAAGGCGTCGACGTACGTGTCGAAGGTATAGTCGAAGAAAGACTCCAGTCGGGGTTCACGTTCCGCGCGGCGACCCTCGGTGGCCTTCGATCCGAAGACGTCGACGTGAAGATCGACGAGTTTTTCGCGGACCTTCTCGCCGACGACGGGCATGGTCAGCGCCTGCTTCGCGGCGAAGTGGCGGACGTTCTGACGGAGTTTCATCGGGCGTCGTTAGGTTCGTCCGGCCTTCAACCCAACGGTGGCACGACGGGCGTCCCGTCCGGGATCGAGGCGAATTTCGCGGATAGCAACCGACATTAACCCGTACCCCCAAACGTCGGGGTATGAGTCAGTCGTATGTGATCATCGGTGATGGAATCGCGGGGAGCTCGGCGGCCGAGACGCTACGCGAGGAGTCGCCGGACGCCGAGATCACCGTCATCACCGACGAGGGGGAAGCCCTCTACAATCGCATTCTCATCAAGGAGTTCGCGAAGGGCAAGCTCCCGGAGATGCCGATTTCCATCCACGAGCCCTCGTGGTACGAGGACCGTGACATCGACCTGCGACTCGACACGCTGGTAACGAACGTCGACCCCGACGGCCACCGCCTCCGAACCCACGAGGACGAGGTGATCGAGTACGACAAGCTCCTCGTCGCGACGGGCGGGACGCCGACGCAGTTGCCGGTCGAGAACAGCGATGCCGAGGGTATCCACCATTTCTGGACGTTTCAGGACGCCCGGTCGATCCGGGAACACGCGGAGGCGGCGGAGACGGGCATCGTCGTCGGCGCGGGGCTGCTGGGGATCGACCTCGCGGCCATCTGTGGCGAACAGGACGTCGAGGCCCACTATCTGATGCGCGGGGACTGCTGGTGGCGCTACGCCCTCTCGACGGAGGGCGCGGAGATCCTCCACGAGGCGATGCGCGAACGCGGCGTCGAACCCGTCTTCGGGAGCGGCGTCGACCACTTCGAGACGGACGAGGACGGCCACGTCACCGCCGCCATCGACCCCAACGGCGACCGCTACGAGGGCGACTTCGTCGGCATCGCCATCGGCCTCGATTTCAACACCGAGATTCTCCAGGGGACGGGCGTCGACCACGACGGCGGAATCCTCGTCGACGAGTACATGCGGACGAACGTCGACGACATCTACGCCGCGGGCGACATCACGCGCTATCACGACACGATCCTCGGCGAACGCGCCCAGAACGGGTCGTGGGACAGCGCCAAATCGCAGGGTACGATCGCCGCGAAGAACATGCTCGACCCCGGCTCCGAACCCTTCCGTTTCGTCTCCTCGTACTCCATCACCCACTTCGATTTCCCCTTCCTCTCCTTTGGCCACCCGACCATCGGCGACGACGAGTGCGAGCGGAAGTATTCCGAGACCGAGTGGCGGCGGCTGGCGTTCAAGGACGGCAAGATCGTCGGCGGCGTGTTGATCGGCGACCTCTCGCCCCAGAGCGCCTACAAGAAGCTGATGCGCGAAGAGCGGGTCGTCGCGGACCAGAAAGACGTGTTGCTGGAGAAATCCGTCGACATCGACGAGTTGGCGCCGGCGCAGGAACAGTAACTACGGCCAGTCGTCCCGCGTCTCCGTCTCGAACGGGTCTTCTTTTTCCTCCTCGCCGAGTTCCCACTCGGCGAACTCCGCCGCCTCCTCGATGTCGAGATACTCCCAGCCGTGTGCCTCGGCGGTCGCGCGGTCGTCGTCGGCCGTGCCGATGAAGACGTGACGGTCGGTTTCGAACTGGTCGCGGACGTTGTCGAGGCTCTCATCGACGCCACGCGGCCCGGAGAAGAAGTCCTGGCGCAGGCGCCGCTTGCGCGTGAAGTTGGTGACGACGTACGTCGGTTCGTCGCTCAGGACGCCCACGTATTCGGTCCACTGCCGGGCGTCGTCGAACACGGCGTTCGGGTCGGCCAGCGCCTGAAGCGCGTCGAACTCGAACGCGAGCGTCATTGTCCCGCCGCTATCCATACTCGACCTCTCGCCGGACCGGACAAAACGGCTTCGATCCGTTACTCGACGTGGTAGTAGTCGGTGAAGACGACGACGTCGCCCTCGTTCAACCCCGAGAGGTTGCTCGGGTCCCGCGGCGAGGCCCCCTCCGCGACGGTGAACAGATACTCCTGTGCCGAATCGTCGAGTTCGTCGAAATGACGCACTCGGGCCGTCTCTGGCACCGTATCCGTTCTGTTCACGTCGTACTCCGAGTCCACGGCGCGTGACATATGACAACAGTTATCATTAATAATCATAAAGGTTTCGCACGGTTCGCCGGAACGGGTCGCGACGACGGAGTCGTTCAGACGAACGAGTGTCCCCGTGTGCCGGCGGCCACCGATCCGGGTGGCGACCGCCGGAACTGACACACAGCGGGCCCGTCTTAGTGGTTCTCCTTGTAGAGGTTCACCAGTTCCTGCATCGTCTCCTTGCCGTCGCCGAACAGCATATTCGTGTTGTCCTGTGCAAAGAGCGGGTTGGGGACCCCGGAGAAGCCGGGGCTGAGGCTCCGCTTGTTGACGATGACCGTCCGCGCCTCGCCGACGTTGAGAACGGGCATTCCCGCGATGGGGCCCGAATCCGCGGTGTTGGCCGAGGGGTTCACCACGTCGTTCGCGCCGATGACGATGACCACGTCCGTCTGCGAGAACGTCGGGTTGATCTCCTCCAGCTCGCGGAGTTTATCGTAGGGCACGTCCGCCTCGGCGAGGAGGACGTTCATGTGGCCGGGCATCCGGCCGGCGACCGGGTGGATGCCGAACTCCACGTCGACGCCCTCGCCCTCGAGCAGTTCGGCGAGTTCGGCGACGGCGTGTTGGGCCTGCGCGACCGCCATGCCGTAGCCGGGCACGATGACGACGCGGTCGGCCACGTCGAGGATCATCTCCACTTCCTCGGCCGAGGTGGAGGTAATGTTACCCTCGTAGATGTCCGCCATCTCCCCGTCGTCGTCCCCGTCGGCCTCGCCGAGGCCACCGAAGAAGACGTTCGCCAGCGAGCGGTTCATCGACTCGCACATGATGACGGTGAGGATCAGCCCCGAGGCGCCGACGAGCGTCCCCGCGATGATCAGCACGGAGTTGTCGAGGACGAAGCCCGTCGTCGCGGCCGCCAGCCCGGAGTAGGAGTTGAGCAGGGCGATGACGACCGGCATGTCCGCGCCGCCGATTGGCATGACGAGCAGGACGCCGAGAACCGACGCCGCGGCGACCAGCACCCAGTACGACGGCACCCAACCCGCGAGTGGCACCGCGCCGAGCAGGTTCGGACGAGCAACGAGGTGGAGCCCGGCGAGCAGGGCGACGGCGAGAAACAGCGCCTTGACGATCTGTTCGCCGTCGTACCGAACCGCCGAATCGTCGACGACGCCGTGGAGTTTCCCGGCCGCGACGAGGCTGCCCCAGAAGGTGACGGAGCCGATGATGCCCGCGAGCGCGGCCGTCGCCGTCACACCGATCTGGAACGACCCGGCGCCGAACATGTCGATCAGTTCGGCGCCGGCGACGAGGGCGGAGGCGCCGCCCCCGAAGCCGTTGAACAGGCCGACGAGCTGTGGCATCTCCGTCGTCTCCACCGTGACCGCCAGCCAGACGCCGATGGCGGCGCCGACGAGCAGGCCGGCAAAGAGCAGGACCGGCGAGAGGATGTCGGTCACGAGCACCGTGATCCCCACCGCCAGCGCCATGCCTGCGGCGGAGATAAGGTTCCCCCGCGGCGCCGTCCGCGGGTGGGTCATGTCGCGAAGCCCCTGGATGAACAGGACGCCGGCGACGAGGTAGACGAAAGCGAGCACGGACGGCGGGAGGCCGCCGAGGATGGCCACCATCAGTCACCCCCTCCGCGTTCGCGCCGGCGGTCGTCGCCGCTCCGGAACTGATCGAGCATGCTGTTGGTCACGAGGTAGCCGCCGACGACGTTGATCGTCGCCATGACGACGGCCAGGAAGCCGAGTCCCGTCGCGAGCGTCGTCGATCCCGACCCCGCCACGACGACCGATCCGATGAGCGTGATGCCCGAGATGGCGTTCGCACCCGACATCAACGGCGTGTGGAGGTTCGTCGGAATCTTCGTGATGATCTCGTAGCCGACGAACGCGGCGAGGACGAAAAAGGTGAGATTCTGGACGAACGTCATCGCTTTCCTCCGAACGGAGCGTCGTCCCCGGTCCCGGATTCGTCGCCGCCGCTTCCGAGGGGCGGTTGCGACCGGCGGCGGACCGTCTCACGCATCGGCCTCGCCCTCCGCCGGTTCGCCGTCGTCGCCGGTCTCGGATTCGTCTTCGTCCGCCGCCTCGTCACCGCCACCTTCGTGGGGTCGTCGTATCCGTCCATCGTGTGTGAGTAGCGTCGAGTCGACGATTTCGTCGTCCGTATCGAGGACGAGTTCACCCTCGTCGAGCAGGTGATCCAGGAAGTTGTACAGGTTGTTGGCGAACAGTTGGCTCGCGGTGTGGGCGACGGTCGCCGGGAGGTTCGTGGGGCCGTATATCGTCACGCCCCCGTGTTCGACCGTCTCGCCGGCGACCGTGGGTTCGCAGTTGCCGCCCGTCGGCGCCGAGAGGTCGACGATCACCGACCCCTCGTCCATCCCCTCGATCATCTCGGTCGAGACGAGTTCGGGCGCGGGTGCGCCGGGGATGGCCGCCGTGGTGATCACCACGTCCGACTCCGGGACGACTCGACCCAGTTCCTTGCGCTGCTGTTCGTAGAACTCCTCTCCCATCTCGACGGCGTAGCCCTCGTCGTCACCCGAACCCTCCGTCTCCAGATCGAGTTCCACGAAGTCGGCGCCCAGGCTCTCGACTTCCTGTTTCACTTCGAGTCGGATGTCGTACCCCTTCACCGAGGCGCCGAGACGCTCGGCCGTCGCGATGGCTTTCAGCCCTGCGACGCCCGCGCCGATCACGAACACCTCCGCCGGGCGGACGGTGCCAGCGGCGGTCATCTCCAGCGGGAAGAGTTTGGGTAACTGCTCGGCCGCGACCAGCGCCGCCTTGTACCCCCCGATGCTCGCCATCGAAGAGAGCACGTCCATGCTCTGTGCGCGGCTGATCCGCGGCATGAGTTCGAGGGCGAACGCGCTCACCTCCCGGGCGGCGAGTTCGTCGTACGTCTCGTCGCCGAGGTCGTAGGGGCCGAGTGTCCCGATCACGATCTGTCCGTCGCGGTAGGGGTCCATCGGTTCGTCCGCGTTCGCCGCCAGCCCCCGGACCTGACAGATCACGTCGGCCCGCTCGAACACCGTCTCGCGGTCGTCAACGACCTCACAGCCCACGTCGCGGTAGTCCGCGTCCGACCAGTCGGACCCCTCACCCGCACCGCTCGCGACGTGGACGGTCAGATCCCCCCCGACCAACTTCTTCGCCACCGGGGGCGTGATCGCGACCCGGGTCTCGTCGGCCGCCGTCTCGCCCGGCACGCCGACGATCATGGCGCACACCCCCGACTCGTGGGCGTGACCGTCCCACGACGCCGTCTCCTCCACAAGTCGACACGTCCGTGTGTACTGTTATTTCGTCGCATGGTTGCGCGTCTTTGTGTGGTTCGGTCTCACACTACGCAGTGATGTTTCAGTGTTCACATAAAATCAGGGGGCGCTCCGCCCGGCGAGTTATCGACAGACGACGGCGTTTAGTACGTCGATTATCGATATCCGGCGGACGACGGCGGCGCGCCCGTGTCGCCACCGTCGTGACAAGATACCGGAGAAGGGAACGGTCGATCAGGCCTCCTCGTCGGCCGCGAACGCCGGCGGCAGGCCGACGTGTTTGAGCCCCGTCCAGTCCGCGATCTCGAACCGGTAGAGCCGGGTTCGCTCCTCGGCGCCCGCCCGTCGGAACAGGTCCGGCTGCCACGGCAGGGTCACGCGGTCCGCGACGGCGTCCATGTCGTCCTCGGCCGTCGCGTCGATGGTACCGGTCAGCAACGCGCTCCGCCAGTTGAACTGCGTCTCGGCGCTGTAGACCAGAAAGCTGGCCTCGTCGGCCCGGTCGCTCGACGCCGCCTTGTGGCTCCCCGAACCGACGATGTAGAGAAAATAAAGCGCCTCGGCGTCGGCGTCGTAGCCGTACGACATCGGCCGGAGACAGGGGGCACCGTCTCCCGGGAGGCCGAGCACGCCGATGCTGTGACTCGACAGCAACGCACGAATCTCCTCGTCGTCCATCCGAACCATCCCGTAGTCGGCGAGGTCGTCGATCGTCATACCGCGTTACTTGACAGTCGGATGTCGTAATCGATTCCCCCGTTCTTACCGGCTGGGAATCGGCGGCCGTCAGTTCGCCTCGTCGGCGCCGATCAGCCGCCGCGCCCGGTCGTGGAGTGTTCGGGCCAGGAGCCGATGTCGTCGGCGACGCGGTCCGGGAGGGCCGCGGTCCGGTGGGCCGCCTCGGCGAGCCGGTCCAGCGTCTTGCGTTGGGCCGACAGCACAGCGCCATCGGTGTCGGGAGGCGGCCGCCGTCGTCACCGGACACGTCCGTTCTCCCCCCGTTCGTCGCCACGGGTCGTCTCGGGATGCCGCGAGTTAATGACGGACTCCTAAGAGTTCACTGTTCACTCCTCGGCGCGCTAGGGTGAAAAGTGTCGGCACCAGCCGGCCGCTACTGGCGGTGTCGACACCGACACTCGGGGGACCGAAAGCCATAATCACGGCCGGGCCTTGCCGACACTCGATGAGTCACCAGTTGCCTGACGTACAGGCAAGCCAGCCCGACGTGACCGTCGGACTCAGCCAGGTCGGAGTGACGGGCGTCGAGAAGCTCGTCAAACTCGACCGGAACGGGAAACGACCTATCGTCCTGATGGCCGAGTTCGAGGTGTTCGTCGATCTGCCGGGCGGTCGGAAGGGTATCGACATGAGCCGGAACATGCAGGTGATCGACGAGACGTTGGAGGCGGCCGTCGCCGAATCCTCCTACCGCGTCGAGGACGTGTGTGGCGACGTGGCCGAGCGACTGCTCGACAAACACGACTACACGTCGACGGCGGAGGTACGGATGGAGGCCGACTACATCACCCGGGAGTCGACGCCGGCCTCCGGCCTCGCCACCCAGAACACCGCGACGATCATCGCCGGCGCCGTCGCCACCGACGAGGGCACCCGCGAGGAGATCGGCGCCCGCGTCACCGGGATGACGGTCTGTCCCTGTTCGCAGGGGATGTCCGAGTCTCGCGCCCGCGAGACGCTGCTCGATCTCGGCGTCGACGACGAGACGACCGAGGAGTTCCTCGATCAGGTGCCCCAGCCCGGCCACTCCCAGCGGGGCCACGCCACCCTCACCGTCACGAGCGACGGCTCGCCGGACGTCGACCTGCGGGACGTGATCGACGTTGCCCGCGACGCCATGAGCGCCCGCATCTACAACCTCGCGAAACGGCCCGACGAGGACCACATGACCTACCACGCACACGCGAACGCCAAGTTCGTCGAGGACTGCGTGCGCTCGCTCGCCGAGTCCGTCGTCGAGGAGTTCGACCACCTAGCGGACGACACGGTGATCCACATGAAGCAGTCGAACGACGAGTCGATCCACCAGCACAACGCCCACGCGGAGCGCGAACTCACGCTCGAAGCGCTCCGCGACGAAGTCGGCGCCTGATAGTGTGTATTGTCACTGGTCACCGGTGGTTCGCCGACCCGTTCTGGCGAACCACCGGTGAAGACGTACAATAATCACTATGAGAGGTCGTCCGCCGGTCCCGTGACACCGGCGACTCGTCGAAGTTACCGATCCGCCCGCACTCAGCGCGGCCGCATCTCGTCGCCGAATTCGAGCGGCGTCGACTCCTCCCACTGTTCCTCGAACACCGCCCGCACGTCGGCGGCGAAGGCCACGTCCTTGAGGTCGATCATCGCGAACGCCTCGCTGGAATCGAGGGGGTTCGGCACCTCGATGCACGCCTCCTCGCCGTCGATGAGCGTGAAGGTGCCGTCGATGCCGGCCGACGTTCGACTCGCGTACCGCTCGCGGTCGCCGAGGCGGGTGGCGTACGCTTCCCTGAGGCCGTCCGGAACGCTCTCGACGAGCGCCGGATCGATCAGCAGCGACACCGACACGCCCCGGTCGAGCGCCGACGCGAACGCATCGAGCACTCGCTGGCCGACCGTACCGATGTCGATCTGTGGCGACGGAAGCCCCGAGACGTGGAGGATCTCCTCGTCGGCGGCAGAGAGCCGTTCGAGCAGGAGTTCGACCGTCTCGTCGGGGCCGACCGCCGCCGTCCAGAACTGCCCTTCGAGGGAGTCGACCGTGTCGAGGTCGTCGGCGAGGTCGTCGGCGACCGACTCGTATCGCTCCGCCTGCTGTTCGAGTTCGCGCCGGCGGATCTCGACCAGCCGATCGAGCGCCGTATCCGGTTCGACCGCGACGTACCGTTTCGGCCGACTCGCCGCCTGACTCCGCACCAATCCGTTGCCTTCCAGCCCGTTGAGCACGTCGTAGATCCGCCCCATCGGCACCTCGCTCGACGACGACAACTCTTTCGCCGTTGCCGCTCCCTGATCGAGGAGGGCCCGATACGTTCGGGATTCGTACTTCGAGAGGCCGAGATCTCGGAGTGACGCCATACGTCGGCGTCGCGGTGGAGCAATAAAAACGAATCGGCCGTTTATGTTGCCGCGGTACGACGCTACTCGGCGAGCGCCGCGACAGCGTCGGCGAGGGCGGCCGGCGTCGACACGGTTCGAGAGCGGTCGCCGACGGCCACGACGGCCGTCCCCGACGCCGGCCCCGTCGCGGCCGGTCGGACGACTTTCTCGTGGTCGGCGACCCGCAGGGCCGCGCGATGGAGGTCGGAGCCGGGGTCGGCCGCCACGTCGACGGTGAGGGCGTCGTTGCGGAGCCTGGCCGCGACGGCGCCGTAGCCGGCGACCTGGACGCCGAACCGGTCCCACGCGCCCGCGAAGGCCGCGACGGCGTCGTGAGCCACCTCGCGGTACCGTGACTCGCCGGTCAGGGCGGCGAGGTCCAGTAACGCGTCGGCCATCGCGACGTTGCCGTCGAGGGGGCGTAGCGGCCGGTCGAGGAGCCCCGGGCCCACGGCCGGTCCGTCGTGGAAGGCGCCGCCGTCGCCCACGAGTGCCTCGACCGTCCGATCGGCGACGCGGCGGGCCATCGCGAGGGCGTCGTCGTCGCCGAGCACCTGCGCCGCGCGGACGCCCGCGGCCACCGTCCGGGCCTGATCGGCGAGGACGAGCGTCGGCGCGGACTCGTCGTCCCAGTGGCGGACGACGCCGTCGTCGACGAGGTCCGTGCGGAGCGTCGAGAGGGTGTGGCGGGCGTACTCGCGTGGCCGTTCGGCGTCGGTATAAGCCGCGAGGACCAGAAGGGCGTCGACCGCGAGGGCGTTCGAACCCGCGTAGGCGGTCAGATCCGTCCGCGGGGCGGTCCCATCGTCGCCGCCCGGCCCCTGACTCCCGCCGAACGCCGACCCGTTCCAGAGCGCCTCGATCAGGAACTCGACCGTCCGGTCGGCGGGCCGGCGGTACGCGTCTTCGCCCGTGTAACAGTAGGCGTGAGCGAACGCGCACACGAGGGCCGCGTTGTCCGCGAGGAGTTTCGCCCGGTCCGGATCGCCCCAGTCCCGCGTCCGGGCGTAGCGGTAGAAACCGCCCGACTCCTCGTCGAAGAGGCCGCGCGTGACGGCATCGAGCGTCTGGCGAGCCTTCGCCCGGTCGCGTTTGAGCGCGAACTCGATCGTTCGGGGAAGCGGGAATTTGGGCGCGTCGCCCCACCCGCCGAACTCGTCGTCGAACTGTGCGTCGAGTTGGCCGGCGAGGTGCGCTTCGATCCGGTCCGTCACCTCGCCGGCGGGCGTGGGGTCGCCGGCGAGGGCGCGCGGCACCCGCCCCGCGTCCGCGCCGCTGGCGTCCCAACGCTCGCGCACCCGGTCGATCACCTGGCGCATACCGTCCGGGCCGAGAAAGCCCGCGCCGGCGATGCGCTTTCCGTCGGGCGTACAGAACACCGTCGACGGGAAACCGCCGACGTTGTAGCGCTCGCGCACCCGCGGGTGGCGGTCCACGTCGACCCGGACGGGCACGAACCCGTCGTTCAGGTTGGCGGCGACCCGTGGCTCGCCGTAGGTTCGGGCGTCCATCTCGTGACAGTCCCCACACCACGTCGCCGTCAGCGCGAGCAACACCGGCGCGCCCCGGCGGCGGGCCTCGTCGAACGCCGCCTCGCCCCAGTCGCGCCACTCGACGCGCGTCCCGTCGGTCATACCGGCTCTCGGTGGCGGGCGGGCCTAAGGGCTTCGTCCCCGATGCGTTGCGGAGTGGTCGAAGACGGCGAGGACGGCGTCGTCGGTTCGAGGTCGGTACGGAATCGATCCAAACCACACACCACGTCAAAAGGGCTATGGGCGGTCACCCGGTATGAGCCAGTATGCGCCTGCGCTGGGTCTTCGCGCTCCTGTTGCTCATCCCCCTCGCCGACGCCCTGTTTCTCGTCGTCGTCGCCGACAGCATCGGCGCCCCGGCGACTGTCGCGCTGGTCGTCCTCACCGGCCTGATCGGTATGTTGCTGGTCCGGGCGGAGGGGCGGCATACGATCCACAGCCTCCAGCGAAAGCTCGCGACGGGCGAGGTGCCGACGAAAGAACTCATGGACGGCGGCCTGCTCGTCGCCGCGGGCGCCTTCCTGCTCACGCCCGGCCTCGTCACCGACGCCATCGGCTTCCTCATCGGCGTGCCGCTGACCCGCGCGCCGATCCGGGCCGCGCTCGAACGGTTCGTCGTCGGCCCGTATCTCGACAAGAAAAGCGGGGGGTTCGTCTCGGGCCGGGTCTACACCGCCGGATTTCCCAACGAGGGCGACGCCTACGACGACGACGTCTACGACGTGGACAGCGGGTCGTACCGCGTCGACGACGAGTAAGTCGTTCGAGGGGACGCGAAAAGAAACGCTTAAACAACCGACTGCGCAAGCAACTGATGCGCTCGCCTGGGCCAATAGCTCAGTCAGGTTGAGCGCTCGGCTGATAACCGGGAGGTCCGCGGTTCAAATCCGCGTTGGCCCATCCCTCGAACGCTCGGTCTTCATCTTTTGAAGACCGACCGCACGAAACCGCTACCGTGCAGCGACAGCATTCTCCCATTTCTGAGATGCAGGTCGACCGTTTCATTTGAACCGTCGAACGGTTGGGGGTCGACGCCGTGCTTGCGCTGTTCCCCGATACGGAGCCTCGAACAACCAGCGAGGTATCAGAGGCGCTTGGCGTGGCGCAGAAGACAGCGTACAACAAACTCGAATCGCTCAGAGAACGCAGGGAGATACATTTCTCTCTCGTGAGATCTTTTGGGTATAGAAGAGAAAGGCGACGGGGGTTTGTTAGAAGTCAGAACATCGTCAAGATGTAGTCTTCTGTATAGACAAGTAAGCCGAACAATTACTGAGTGGATTTTCGGGAGCTTGTAATGGCCGTGTAATAGATCGGAGTTGTGTGAACTACCCCGACCTACCGCGCTCGGGCCTACCCGGCCCTCGCTTGTTGAGGTCGGGGCTTCCTGTTTCTGCGTGGGAACGTGCATCCGGGGTGGACACAGCGGTTCCAGACTCCGCAGGCGATTTCCCTTTATCGGCGGTTCGGAGTGTCCCACTCCTACCGACACTCGACCACAACCGACGGTGCGCGCTTCTTGTCGCGCTTGAACACCGCCGGAGACGTGGCGAGCATCGTACTACTCTTTCCGACTACAGGAGTAGTAAACCCGTTGAAGCGCACGGAAAACAACCGAAGACGGCGCTGTATCCCCACCCTACTCTGCTCCCTGCGGTCGCTCCGTGGAGCGTGGGGGCTTAGCGCCTGCATTCCAGCTAAATCAGAGGAACTCTACATCGGTAATCTCGATTCGTGCCCCACCACTCTCACTCTCAGTAACATCCACCGCCCAACCATGTGCTTCCGCGATTTGTTTGACAATCCCGAGTCCGAACCCTGTTCCCTCCGCTGATGTGGAGTAGCCGGCTTCCAATACTCGACTACGCTCCGATTCGGGGATTCCGACCCCATCATCTTCGACGAAGAACCCATTGTCGAAATCACCGACCGTGATCGTCACATCCTCACCACCATGTTCGACCGCATTAGCAAACAAGTTCTCCAACAGTTGTTGTAGGCGGCTCCGATCCGCTCGAATGATCTTGTCCGTGGCGATGCATGGATTTCCCTCAGCCTCGCTGGTAGCATGACAGCAATTCGCGGCTACACTCCCGAGGTCGACTTGTTCAAGATCAGTTACTGCCTCGCCTTCACGAGCGAGTGTGAGTAGGTCCTCGATCAACGCCTCCATCCGTTCATGAGCGGATTGAACATGATCGAGATGTTCACTCTCGCACTCGTCTTGGGCGGCCTTCAGTCGTCCTTTTGCGACCGAAAGTGGGTTTCGGAGGTCGTGAGAGACGACGCTGGTGAACTCTTCTAATCGCGCGTTCTGTCGTTCAAGTTCCCGCTTTCGCTGACTTCTGTCAGTTATATCGCGGAGGATACCGACTGTCCCGCTGTACTCACAGCTCTCGGGAAGTAACCCGAGGTGGTTCTCACACAGAATCCGCTCGTCATCTCGGGTTATCACTTCCATCTCGAAGGTATCCCATGTCCCCTCGCTCGCAAGGAGAGAATCGATCAACTGCTTGCCTCGTTCGATATCCACTTCCTCCATGATGATCGAGATATGTTCTCCGAGAAGTTTCTCCTCATCGTATCCCGTCATTTCGACCCCGGCTTCGTTCACAAAGGTAAACCGACCGTCGTTATCGAGGGAATACACCGGATCACCCGACGCTTCGATGATCGCTTCGTACCGCTGTAAGTCGCGCTCTCGCTCTTTTCGCTCGGTTATGTCTCGAAGCACGCCGACTGACCCGTCGAACTCGTCACCCTCGTACGGGAGGACGCCCATGTGATCTTCACAGTAGATTGGGTCGCCGTCTTTCGGCTGAATCTCGACTTCGAATACGAGGCTCTCCGGCCCCGTTGACGACAGAAGGCTGGCAAGGTTCCGTTCGGCCGTCTCCACGTCATTTCGATTTTTGATGAGTCCCGGCGTACTCCCGAGAATCCGCTCTCGCTCGTATCCGACGAGATTCACAAACGCGTCGTTGACGAACGTGAATTTGCCGTCGGCATCGAGTGCGTAGACGGGGTCGTTCAGCGCCCTGATAAGCGTCTCGTAGCGTTTGAGCGTCCGTTCCCGTTCGTCTCGCTCGGTGGCATTACGGACGGTACAGACGAGATCTCCCCTGCCCGTCGTAGAGATGATGTGGTCTTCGACGAAGGTACTTCCATCCGCTCGAAGCCCTGTCGTTTGTCCGTGCCAGTACCCCTGAGAATGGACTGTGGGAAGGATCTGTTCTTGAACGTGCGGTATCTCTTCATCGGGGTATAGCAATCTCCAATGCTCGCCGAGCAGTTCGGTTTCGCTGTACCCGTACAGCTCGGCAAACGCCGTATTTACGTAGACGAACTCGCCGTCATCATTGAGGATACTGATCGGTTCACGAGCATTTTTAATCGCTTCTAACTGCCGTTCACGTTGCCTCTGTGCGTGTGATTTATCAACGTAATTTCGAATGCGATTCGCTAACAAGGAGTATTGGTCGCTTCCGGCCCCCTTCTGCAGATAATCAGTTGCGCCGGCGGAGATAGCCTTGCCCGCCACTTCTTCCGACCCCTTGCCAGTAAAGAGAATGAATGGAAGATCAGGATAGTCCTCTCGGACGATTTCGAGAAAGTCGAGTCCCGTTTTTTCCGGCATATCGTAATCGCTAATAATGCAGTCAAAATCCGTCTCACGGAGACGTTCGAGAGCTCCGTCCACGCTCTTGGCAGCAGCGATAGAAAACGAGTCGTCATTACGTTTCAGATACGTCGCAGTTAGGTCTGTGAAATCCGGCTGATCGTCGACGTGAAGAACACGTATGGACCGATTTGTTTGTCTAATGAGAGCCATTTACTATGATAATCAGAACAACAACACTATAACTTCTCGCATCACTATCAGAGCTGATATTTTTATAATACAATCGTAAAAATACGCCACTGTGATCTGTCATTTCTATATAGAGTATCGGAGGGCTTGCCGTTGTATGGTGGCGGTCAGATTCTCCCTGACGAGTGAATCACCGGGGGCTTCTCAGGACGCCACGGCTTGCGTACACACCTCGCTATGCCAACACAGCCGGAACACGAGTACTGAAGAAGGTATCCAATCTTCCGGAGGACTCTGAAACTGCCGCCGAAGCGTTCCAGGCTCGGATGAACGAATACCGGGGGTTCACAGGAAACGCCGCCGGGAGAATACGTCCCCGTCGACGCACTCAACCATCACTCGACAATCTACGTAGGAGAGAACAAAATGAAGCCGACTTCGTCACATATATTCTGTGTTTTGGATAAATGTACGGTATATATTCGGAGAATAAAAGATAATGGTCTTTAATGTCTATTTTTACACAAATTTTATGTTATTCTTGAATCATGATCCGATGGGGGCAGTCGGGGTTGATAGGCAAGGGGAATGGGTGACACCCATAACTGCGACATGCCATACGCGACAGGAATCCCCACCTATCCACGAAAGCCATGTTACTGCCCCATTTCAAAAGGGACTTTCAAGCCCATTGATCCTCGGAGGTCACGCAGTAGTGGTTAGTAGGGTGCGTTCAGTCTGATGGTTGGGGCGGCGTTTTCTGAGTATCGAGATGGTATTCGAAAATGTTAATCCAGCACGTGCATCCGAATACCGAGCCGCATCGCGAAGTTGGGTGTCCATCGACGCGCCACAGAATCTAATTCGATCCAGTCGCTACCGTCGCTGAGGCGAGTGATTTCTGGCATAGAACACTACGAAATCACCACGCCTCACTCTTTACGCTTAATTTGATACGACCGACGTTCTTGTGCACAGTATGTTCCCGACTACGTATCGTCGGGCCGAACCACAACTATGTGACACGAGTTTCATCTGCTGAGAGGGTGGTCGGGTCGGCGGCGTCGCGCCACCGGCGGTGGTAGGAACCGACCGAGTGGGTGTCGACACGTGAGCGCCGGGCGAGGTTGGACAATCCTCTCGATCGCGGCATAGCCTCGCGGTCTGAGGTACGCGGGGGTCGTGGTAGCTCGATCCGCGGAAGTGTTATGTCGTGTAGAGACCAACGTTTGTTTGTAATGGTACGAGGCAACGTTGATTTCTTCAACGACACTGGCGGCTACGGTTTCATTTCGACTGACGACGACAACGACGAGGACGTGTTCTTCCATATGGAGGACGTTGGCGGTCCGGACCTCGAAGAGGGTCAGGACGTCGAGTTCGATGTCGAGGACTCTCCCAAGGGTCCGCGCGCGACGAACCTCGTCCGCAACTAACGACCCAGCGTTCGGAGCGACGGACGCAGTTCGTCTTTTTCCGCCGCTACGCCCGTAGCGATGGCACTCCGTGCGATTCGCGGTGAGCGTCTACCGACGCCGCTGAGTGGTCCTGGCGTCGGTGTTCGTCAGACCCCGGAGCGCCGCGACGATTCCACGGTGGGCCTCGTTCCCAACCACGAAGAACCGCCCCGGACATATATGACATAGAAGAAATAATTATATGGCGATATGTATCGGGTCCTCGTCCCCGTCGACGCCAACACGAACCGCGCGCGACACCAGGCGCAGTACGTCGCTCGGTTCCCCGATTCCGAGGGGAGCGTCGCGGCGACGGTGCTCTACGTGGCGCCGCCGGATCAGTTCACCTCCCGCGACGAGGTGTCGTTCTCGGCGGTCGACAGCGCCGCCACCGCCGCCGAGGAACTGGAACGGGCCGGCGTGGACGTGGACCGCCGCGTCGACGGCGGGAGCGTCGCGCGGGCCATCGTCGACGCCATCGGGGACGTGGACGCCGACGAGGTGGTGATGGGCGGACGGAAACGCTCGGGCGTGGCGACGGTCCTTCTCGGGAGCACCGTCCTCGACGTGTTGCTCTCGACGGAGCGGCCGGTGACGGTCACGGGCGAGCGGGTCGGCCTCGGTGAGGGGCCACGGCGGCTACTCGTCCCCGTCGACGCGAGCGAGGAGCGGGCGCGCAGACAGGCGGAGTACGTCGCGGGACTCCCGGGCGATCCGACGGCCATCGAGGCGGTCGTATTCTACGTCTTCCGACATCAGGATTACGCGGGCGCCCCACCCCACGAGTTCGCGGAGGTCGAGAGCGCGGTGGCGGCGGCCGATGCGCTGGAGGCGGCGGGCGTGACCGTCGAACGCGTCGCCGGAGGGGGCGAAGTCTCTCGGCGCATCCTCCGGGCCGCCGAAGACCACGCCGTCGACGGCATCGTCATGGGTGGGCGGAAGCGATCCGGGGTCCAGAAGGTGTTGCTCGGCAGCACCGTCCGGGACGTTCTCCTCTCGGCCGAGCGGCCGGTGACGTTGACGGGGTAGCGCCACAGCCGGTCGGCGTGGACGTCGACGATTTCGGCGACACCGTACTTGCGGGCGGCGAGCGCGCGGTCATCACCACACCCGAACGGCTGGCGGGCGAGGCACGCGCGTCGTCGACCGCGACTGGCGGGCGGGTTCTCACCGAGTGGCAAGGAGGCGTAAACATTAGTCGCCGCCCGTCGATGTCGGTGTCGAACCGTGAGCCACGACTCCTCACCCACACAGTTCGAACGGACGACCGACCGTACGATCGACTCCGCGACGCTCATCGAGGGGCTGCCCGGTCTGGGCATGGTCGCCTCTATCGCAGTCGACCGGATCACGACACAACTCGGGCTCGAACGCTACGGAACCATCGCGTCGGACGACGTACCGCCGGTCGCGTCGTTCGACGAGGGGCGAGTTCGGTCGCCGGTTCGTGTCTACGGGGGGACGAACCCGGACGTGTTGACCCTCCAGAGCGACGTGCCGATCCCGCCGAACGCGTTCCGGCCGCTGAGTCGCTGTGTCGTGACGGAGCTGGCGGACTTGTTCGACCGCGCCGTCTTCCTCGCGGGCGCACCCGCGGAGTCCGAGTCCCAACTCGGCGAGGTGGTCGGCGTCGCGACGACCGACTCGCTGGAGGCGGAACTGGCCGATGCGGGCGTCACGCTGGCCGAGGGTCCGGGCGTGATCGGTGGCGTGACAGGCGCGCTCCTCAAGGCGTGTTACGACGCCGACGTACCCGCGATGATCCTCGTCGTGCGCTCGAACCCATACATTCCCGATCCGGGGGCCGCCGAGGCCGTCATCGAGACGGCGCTCGAACCCCTCGTCGCGTTTGACATCGACACGACGGAGCTTCGAGAGCGCGCCGAGGAGATACAGCGTCAGATGCAGCAGGTCGCGGAACAGCTCCAGCAGTACCAACAGGAGTCCCGACAACAGCCCGCGACCCCGATGTTCCAGTGAGCCCGGCCCCTCATACGGCGTATTGTAACTGTGTTCCGGTGGTTCGCCGGACCGTCTCGGCAAACGACCGGTACTGGCTCACAATAAGCCGTATCAGCTCACGACCGTCACGGTGCAGTCGGTCCGTTCGACGATACCTTTCGCGACGCTGCCGACCAGCCGTTCGGTCCGCTTGGAGCGACCGCGGTGGCCGACGTAGATGGCATCGAACCCCTCGCTCTCGGCGAACGTCGTGGTCTCTCGAACCGGAGCGCCGTAGAGGAGTTCCGTCTCGGCCGTCCGCCCGCGATCGGCGGCGAAGGCCGCGACGTCGTCCAAGAGATCGAGCCGCCGGTCGCGTCCGCGATGTCGATGGCGTGGGCAGGCGCGGCGTTCGATTCGTCGGAACCGTCGACGGCCACGAGGATCTTCGTACCCTCTCGTTAGGCCGTCGGCGCAATCAAGCGCGGACGCCGTTCCAAGCGCGTGGGAACGGAACACACACCGCCAAGGTGGCTAGTCGTCGGCGAGCACCGTCTCCGGGAGTGGCCCCTCCCGGTAGCGCGCGGGGACGTACGACAACAGGTGTGGCGGCACGACCGGCGCGAGGAGGCGGTCGACGACTATGACCGCGAGGCGTGGGAGGACGCGCCGGACGGCGGTGTAGCCGACGGCGACGGCCAGAGTGGCGAACACGACTCGCCGGAAGCCGCCGTCGAGCGTGACGAGGAGGGGGAGCGCGAGCGAAACGGCGAGCAGAAGGTCACCCGGCGAGCCGTCGTACCGCACCCACCGCCGGGGGGCGATCCACCGGCCACGGTGGTGATCGTAGACGGCCCGATCGGAGGTGGCCTCCCACGGCCGGAGTTCGAGGCCGCCACCGAAGGCGTCGGCGGCGCTGTGGGCGGCCGCACCGGCGAGGGCGAACGCGGCGCCGACGGTGACCGTCGTCGGATGCCACGCCGCGAGCAAGAGCGCACCCCCCGCCAGCGGCGCGTAGTACACCGGATAGTGGAGCGTCTTCCGGTGGCCGGCGTAGAGGTCGAGGTCGGGCACCACGCCGCCGACGAATCCGGCCGCGAGCGCCACGGCGGCGAACTCCGGGCGGGCGTACGCCACCGGGAGGGCGAGGACCATCCCCGCGATGGCGTGTGTCGGAAGCATCATTCCGTCGAATCTAACGGGTCAGAATAAGTTCAACGTATCGGTCGCTCCCGCCGGTCGGATCAGCCCTCCGGCACCCTCCACCCGAAGCGACGGGTCAGAACTCCTCGTCCGGCGCGAGCTGGGGGATGCGATGGGCCAGCGACCCGACCTTCTCCCCCGGTTAGTGGTGGGAGGTGGCGATCCGTCGGCGGATGACGACACCCTCGAACTCGTCGCCCCGAATCACGACGCCCGTGACGGCCGGATCGTCGAACGCCCCGACGAGCTTCGAGGCGCGCGTTTCGGGCGTGACCGCGGCGTAGTCGTCCGAGACGATATCAGCGATGTCCGTAGCGCTCCGAATCGTGGACGGTGGTTGTCGATACGATAACGCATATGTGTTGTCTCACTGATCATAGATACTAGCCGATCGGTACCACCTTCCGATAGGGATTATCGGAAGTCATCAGAGATTCTCGCCGGGACGGTCCGGCGAGAATCTCTGGACAGTTACGATAACCCCTATGAGGACCGATCGGGCGAGGCGACTCCGAACCGTTAACACTCCGCCCCGCCGAATCGAGGGCCGATGGGTACGGTACTGAGCCTCGTCGCCGACATCGGCTACGACCTGCGGCGACTCCACGGCCTCTGGATGGCGCTGCTCTTCCCGCAGCTACGCGACTCTCATCCCGTCGTCTCCCGGTGGACGGCGGAGACAACGCGCGAGCGCGCGATGTACCGCGCGTGGGCGGCCGTCGGGGCGCTCGGGCTCCTCGTCGGCTATCCGCTGGCCGTCCTCGGGCTGCTCGTCCGGTTCCACGTCCGCCGATTCGACCGGACCGCGACCCGCCTCGGCGCCGTCGGCACCGTCGTCCTCGCCATCGTCGTCTGGGGTGCCTTGACCGCGCTCGCGCGGGTTCGATTCTCGGCCGAGGGCTTTTTCGCCGTCGCCGCCGCGGGCACCGTCGCCGTCGTCTCGACGATGCTCGCCCTCGTTTTTCGGTGGCTCGGGGGACGCGTCGTAACCGTCCTGATCGCCTACCCCTTCGCCGTCGTGGCCGTCTTCCTCCCGCCCGTGGTGGCCGCACTCTACTCGCCGGCCCTCGCCACCGTCGTCTTCCCGCGGAGCGAGACGCTCGCCATCTGGCTTCTCGACAACGCCCTCACCTACCGGAACCTGAACACCCTGCTCCGCCAGCGGTTCGAACTCGCCGGGTTCGCGTACGTCGCGATGTGGGGCGGCTTCGCGGTGCCCGTCGGCTGGGTATTCGGCGTGCTCGTCACGCTCGCGAACCTCGTGCGGCCGACGAGCGAGGACGAAGAAGACGGATAGACACCTCCAAGGGGCCGCGGCGATTCGGGTCGGTGTGGTCGTCATCGTGACCTGTGCGGAGTGCGGGCGAGGCTACTCCCACACCCGATTTCTCGGCGAACCCGACCGGCACGGCGCCCGGCCCATCCAGTGCCCGAACTGTTATGCGTATCTGGGCCGGACGGAGCAGGGCGAAAACGACGGACTGTGGTGAGCGACCGGGTCGATCCGTTCGTGTCACTTCTTAGTTCAAATCCACTGAGAGACGTTCGAGTGGACGGCTCACTCCTCGGGCGCGGAGTCCGCTCGAAGATAGCGGGAGGTAGATTTGAACTACGGTCGTTTCGCTCACTCCGTTCGCTTCACTCCATAGTTCAAATCTACTGAGCGGTCGTTCGGTCGCAGTTGTCGGCCGAACAATAGCGGGAGGTAGATTTGAACTACCGATCTCCGGGTTATGAGCCCGGCGGAATCTCCTGGCTATCCCATCCCGCTACCGGACGCTACCTGCGAGACGGCGTTAAGGGTTTTGAAATCCCCGCGCCAGGACGGCGGTGAGCAACCTCCACGACGCCCTCGTCGACGCCGGGTTCGACGTGCGTCACATCCTCGAACCGGGCAGCGACGACGACGACGAACCCCTCGACAGCAGTCGGCCGTCGTTGATGGCGAAGGTGCCCCGGACCCGCCGGTTCTGGGCGGTCGTGCGGTGATCGTCCGCACGCCGCCGATTCCCTCGCCGTGGGACACGGTCGCGTTAACTTTGGCGTGAATTGTGCCGGACGGCGAGGGCTTGGAGCCACGATTCTGCTGTCTGCGGTTCGACATGGCTAAAACTAGTTGCAAACGAGGAGGTTCGTCGTTCTATCTCCCAAAAGACACGTTCGATAGCATTCCGATTCCCGTGTGAAATCATCCGGAATCGGTAGCCGTCTTCGTCGAGAACGTTCACTAGATAATCGGCATCGTCGACGAGGAACTCGACGCCATCGAGCCGATATTGCCGATGCAGCTCGGCCAGAAACCATCGCGTTGTCTGTTTCGTCGTCGTCGGAAACAGCCTAAACTGCAGGATATCGTTCGTTTCGGGATCAACGGCACCGTACAGCCAGTAGTCGTCGCCGTTGATGCGGATCACCTTCTCGTCGACCGCAAGTTGATCCGCACTCACCGTCGAAATCGGCTGTAGATCAGCCTTATGCACCCAGTTGTGAACCGCGACGTGACTACGTTGGACTCCCAACTCATCGAGAAACTGACTGGCATCTCTCGTTGACATGCCGGCGAGATGACACCGGATGCCCACTTGAATCGCCCACTCGGGAGTCCGCTTGCGCTCCACAAACGACAAGTCGATCCACTCGATACACTCGCTGAGGCGTTCGGATTCTGCCATAGACACTCAGAAATCGAACGCCTCATCCTCTAACTTAACGCGACCCTATACACACGGCGGAGAATTATAAAAAAGGACGATATGCAGTGGCCGACCGTCCGGAGGCGCCGGCGGACGTAGACGACGAACGGGGCGGAGACAGGCGCCGAACGCGCCGACCGTGGGCGGGAGTCGCGCTCGGCGTGACCGGACCGTTTCGTCACTCGGCGTGGCGTGCAACGACCGACTCACGACTCCGGAGCAGTGAAGTGAGGTGATCCGCGTCGTCGACCGCGGTCAGCCGAGCGTCGGGGAGGCGATCGCGGAGGGCGCGGGCGCCGTCGATCGGTACGTTCGCATCGCGGACGCCGTGCCGGAGACGAACCGGGTGGTCGACCGCCGCGAGCGGAAGGTCCCACGGCGACGCCAGCAGTCGGAGTTCGGTGATCGTGCCACGGCCGGACGCCGTCACCGCGTCGGCGAAGTCCCGGGCGACGACCGTCGCCACCTCGTCGGGAAGCGCCGCGCGGTCCGTCGCGTCGGTGTACTGGGCGGTGACGACGGCCGGGGAGACGTGGATTGCGAGCCACGCCCCCGTGCTGAGAAAGCCCGACAGGAGACGCGGCGTCGTCGACGCGAGTCGGCAGAGGAGGCGTTGGGCAGGGGGCGTCGGTGGCGGAGCAGACGGCGGGGTCGCGCCGGCGACGATGTCGACCGACGTGACGCGGTCGCCGTGTGTCGCAGCGAGCGCGAGCGCGTGTGGGCCGCCGCCTGAGAAGCCGACGACGCCGGCGCGATCCACGCCGGCGTCGTCGAGGACGGGCGCGACGAACGCGCCGGTGTCGGTCAGATCGCGCTCCGGCCACGGGGACGAGTCGCCGTAGCCGGGGCGGTCGGGAGCCAGTAGCCGGACGCCGTGGCGTCGCGCGGCGTCGACGAACAGGCGGCCGAGCCGGTGTGAACCCGGCGTTCCGTGGAAAAAGAGGACGGCGCGGCCCGCGGGGTCGCCGTACTCGGCGTACGCGACGCGACGGTGGCTATCTATGCGAACGGTCTCGATGGAACGGGAGGGCTGGGCGGCATCCATCGGTAGGGGAGTTTCGAAACGGATCAAAAAGGGTCTTCGAACTCGGGCGCCGGTGTGTCGCGGCGGACGACAACCCCTATGAACGGCTCCGCCCAAGACGCGGTAATGCCGACGATCGACTGCGATCCCGCGACTGCGCGCCGCCGGCTGGAAGACGCCGGCGTCGACGTGGCGGCGGGGAACACGGAACACGAGCGCTGGCGCGCCGAACGCGGCGACGCGGTCGCGGTCGCCTACGACGACTCGGTGGTCGTCCAGGGCGCGCGGCCGACGGACCTGACCGCCCTGCTGGCCGAATCGAGCGGCCGGGCACACGTCTACTTCGACGGGGCAAGCCGCGGCAACCCCGGCCCGGGTGCGGTGGGCTGGGTCATCGTCACGGGCGACGGCATCGCCGACGAGGGGAGCGAGACAATCGGGCGGACGACGAACAACCGCGCGGAGTACGAGGCGCTGATCCGGGCGCTTTCGGTGGCCCGGGACCACGGCTTCGACGAGGTGGACGTACGGGGCGACTCGGAGCTGATCGTCAAACAGGTTCGGGGGGAGTGGAACACGAACGACCCGGACCTGCGCGAGCGACGCGTCCGGGTGCGGGAGTTGCTCGATTCGTTCGACCGCTGGTCGCTGGAACACGTCCCGCGGGAAATAAACGACCGCGCGGACGGGCTGGCAAACGAGGCGCTCGACGATGACTGATCTGCCACGAGAGGTCGTCACGGCGGCGGAGCGACTGACCCGACTCGCCCGCCGGGCGGTCGACGACGCCGAAGCGGCGGCCTACGAACGGGACCGGGAGGAACGGCTCGCCGAACACGGCTTCACGGCGCGCATCCGCGAGAGCGACGACACGCTCGTCCTACATCCGGCGGAGTGGCTCGACGGCAACAGGGCCCGGATGGATCGGATCGAGGATACGGACCGGGCAGTCGAGGTACCGCTCTCGGGGAGTGGCGACCCCGAGGCGTGGGACGAAGTGGAGGCCCACAACGCCGCGGTGGTCGAGCGGGTGGCCGAGCGGGCCGGCGAGGTCCACGCCGCCAACGCCCGGGCGTTCGCCGACTTCATGGGGAATCACTACACCCGGCGGGTGGAGACGGCGACGGCGGCGGAGCTGGCGGAGTTTCTGACGGAGTACTTCCCCCGGAACGCGTGGCCGAGCGACGACCAGCGGGACGCGGTAGAGCAGTCGCTCGAACACGTCTTCACCGTAACGGAAACGCCGATGCCCGAGTTCAGCCCTGCGCGTCGACGAGATCGCGGACCGACTCGGCCCGATCGTCGTCGGTGACGAACTTCGAGAGCACCCAGTTCATCCGGTTGAGGACCGCTTCGTGGCCGTCCTCGGTGAGTTCGTACTGGTTCGTCCGCTTGTCGAGTTCGCTCTTCTCGACGAGGCCCATGTCGACGAGGCTGTCGAGGTTGGGGTACAGGCGGCCGTGGTTGACTTCGGTGCCGTAGTACTCCTCGAGCTGGCGTTTGATCGCCAGACCGTACATGGGTTCCTCGGCGAGAATAACGAGGATGTTGTGCTGGAACGCGGTGAGGTCGCGAACGATGCCGGGGTCACTGCTGACTGTTTGTGCCTCTGACATGCTTATCGAAATGTCACGGGGATATTTAACCTTTCTCAACTTGGCCGTCAACGCTCACGAGGGAGCGTGGGTCGGTCGAATACGACGTTATTAATCACGGACACATCGCTCGTCGAACCAGTTCGAATCGACGTATCGTGCCGACGACTGCCCGGTCGTCGACAGCTGGCTCGTCGCGTGCCCGGTGCGGGACGGGCGACCGGCACGTCCGGCCGACCGTTCATTACAGTGGCACGTTCTCGGGACCAGCCGTTCATGTACTTTTTCATTCGTGTTGTCGGCGTGTCCCGAAAGGACTATTTGGCGCTTCGGCCGTCGTATCGGTATGGTGAACCTGTGGACGGATCTCGAACCCGGCCCGAACCCGCCCGAGACCATCACCGCGGTCGTCGAGTGTCTCAAAGGCGAGCGCAACAAGTACGAGTACGACAAGGACGTGCCCGGCGTCGTCCTCGACCGCGTCCTCCACAGTAACGTCCACTACCCGAGCGACTACGGGTTCATCCCCCAGTCGTACTACGACGACGAGGATCCCTTCGACGTGTTGGTGCTCGTCGAAGACCAGACGTTCCCGGGTTGTATCGTCGAAGCCCGCCCCATCGCGCTCATGAAGATGGACGACGACGGCGAACAGGACGACAAGGTCATCGCCGTCCCGACCGAGGACCCTCGCTTCGACCACCTGCAGGACCTCGAGGACATCCCCCAGCAGACCATCGACGAAATAGACGAGTTCTTCTCGACGTACAAGAACCTCGAGGAGGGCAAGGAAGTCGAGACGCTCGGCTGGGAGGACAAAGCCGCCGCGAAAGACGCCATCGAACACGCGCTCGACCTCTATCAGGAGACGTTCGCGTAGGGGCGCGATACCCCTCGGTTATGCCGCGAGCGTTCGGGATGTGTTATGCGCATGAGTAATTTTTTGCGTGGTGGTGCCGTACGTCGTCGTATGAGTACGACTCGCGGGAACTCACGCGCGCGCCTCGGGCTCCACCACGTGACTGTCGTCCCGTCGAACTACGAGGAGGACGACGCGGACGGCGACGACCCGGGAACCGACGAAGTCGGTCGATAGCTCCCCGTCGACGAACGCACCCCTTTTTGTCGGCGCCACCGTTAGTGGCAGGTAATGGCTCAGTGCGACGAGTGCGGCAGTCACGAGAACCTGCCGTACCAGTGTCGGCGCTGTGGGGGGACCTTCTGTGCCGAACATCGGTTGCCCGAGAACCACGAGTGTCCCGGCCTGAACGAGTGGAACGATCCCTCCGGCGTCTTCGACAGCGGTTTCGACGACAGCGTCCGCGACGAGGGGGGGAGCCGGAGCCTCGGTGACCGTATCGGCACCCTGACCGGCACGGGGGGCGTCCTCGGCTACTTCCGTGGCAACGTCGCGTACCTGTTTCTCGCACTCATGTGGATCACCTTCGCCCTCCAGTTTCTGGTCGGTGGGCTGTTCGGACGCGGGGCGATGGAGACGCTGTTCGTTCTCCAGTCGGACCGCCTACTGTACGTCTGGACGTGGCTCACCTCCATTTTCGCCCACGGCGGGCTCTACCACATCGCCGGCAACAGCATCGTGCTGTACTTTTTCGGGCCGCTCGTCGAGCGATACGTCGGATCGCGGCGCTTTACCGCCCTGTTTCTCGCGAGCGGCGCCCTCGCCGGTCTCGGATTCGCCGTCACCAGCATCGTCCTCGGCGCGGGCAGCGTCTCGGTCGTCGGCGCCAGCGGCGCCATCTTCGCCGTCCTCGGGGTGTTGACCGTGCTCAATCCGGGGCTTCGGATCTACCTCTACTTCATCATCCCCATCCCCCTGTGGCTGTTCACCGGTGCCTTCGCCGTCATCTCCGTGCTCTTTTTCCTCCAGCCACAGTCGGCCGCGTCGGTGGGACAGGGCAACGTTGCCCACCTCGCTCACCTCATCGGCCTGGTGATCGGACTGGCGTACGGCAAGCGGATCAAGCAACCGCAACGGGTCCCGGACCGCCTGACCTTCGGCGGCGGTCGCGGTCCGGGCGGTCCGGGTGGCCCCGGCGGTCCGGGGCGACGGTGATCCTGCCGTGACGCCGGACCGACCCGAGTTCGTTCCCGATCCCGCCCAGTCCCGCGCGGAGATGGAGGCGCTCCAGCGGCGGGTCGCCGACGCCGCTCGGTTCGCCGACGACTTCGGGTTCGACCCGACGGCCGTCGCCGTCGGCGGCGACGCGTCGCTCACCGGGGACCGACCCCTCGTCGCCGGCGTCGATCAGGCCTTCCTCGACGACGACCGGGCGGTCAGCGCCGTCGTCTGCCTCCGTGGCGGCGAGGTGATCGAACGCGCCCACGCCGTGACCGATCTCTCCGTACCCTACGTCCCCGGCCTCCTCTCCTTTCGCGAGGGAGGGGCGATCCTCGCCGCCTTCGACACGCTGGAGTCGACTCCCGACCTCGTGGTTTTCGACGGAAGTGGTCGCATCCACTTCCGGCAGGCCGGCCTCGCGACCCACCTGGGTGTCGTCCTCGATGCCCCGAGTCTCGGCGTCGCCAAGAGCCTCCTCTGTGGACGGGTCGAGAGCGACACCGACGGCCGGCCCGGGGGGTGGCGAGCGCCCGTCGTCGCGGACGACCGGGTGGACGCCCCCGAGGGGACGGTGCTCGGCTACGCCTACCAGTCCAGGCAGTACGAGTCGAACCCGATCATCAACCCGCTGTATGTCAGCCCCGGGCACCGCGTGAGCGCCGAGACGACGGTCGAGTTGGTGCAGCGGCTGTGTGGGGGCTACAAGCTCCCGGAGCCGACGCGGTTGGCGGACCGCTACGCCGACGAGTGCAAAGGGCAGGTGTAGGGGGGCTTCGCACGTTTTAAGCCGCATCTCCGTCACCGTTCGGTAATGACCGACGATCAGGAACTCGGGATCACCGAGTCGAAAGAACACAGCACCGGGGAGTGGTACGCCGAAGTCGTCCGGAAGGCCGGCCTTGCGAACTACGGCCCGGAGGGAATGAGCGGATTCATCGTGACGCGCCCGCGCGGGTACGCGCTCTGGGAAGCCATCCAGAACGAACTCGACGCCCGATTCAAGGCGACCGGCGTCCAGAACGCGTACTTCCCGCTGTTCATCCCCGAATCGTATCTGGAACGCGAGAAGGACGTGGTCGAGGGGTTCGACCCCGAGGTGGCGTGGGTCACCCACGGCGGCTACGAGGAGTTAGAAGAGCGACTCGCGGTCCGGCCGACCAGCGAGAGCATCATCGCGCCGTATCTGAGCCGGTGGATCCGGAGCCACCGTGATCTCCCGATGCGCGTCAACCAGTGGTGTAGCGTCGTCCGCTGGGAGGCAACCGAGACCAAGCCGTTCTTCCGCACGAAGGAGTTCCTCTGGCAAGAGGGTCACACCGCGCACGCGAGCGAGGACGACGCGTGGTCGGAGACGACGACCCGCCTCGACCAGTACGAGGCGGTGTACGAGGACGTGTTGGCCATCCCCGTCCTCCGCGGGAAGAAACCGGAACACGACAAGTTCCCCGGTGCGGAGACGACGACGACCGTCGAGGCGCTGATGCCCGACGGCAAATCCGTCCAGGGGGCGACCAGCCACTACCTCGGCCGGAGCTTCGCGGAGGCGTTCGACATGACCTTCACCGACGAGGACGAGACCGAACGCGTCGCGCACACGACATCGTGGGGCATCTCGTGGCGCGCACTCGGCGCGCTCGTGATGACCCACAGCGACGATCAGGGACTCGTGCTCCCGCCGACGGTCGCACCCGAACAGGTCGTGATCGTCCCCATCTGGCAGGACGAGACCAGAGACGCAGTGCTCGACTACGCCGAGGGCATCGCCGACGACCTGCAGGAGGCGGGCGTCCGCGTCGAACTCGACGACCGCGACGAGCGCAACCCCGGCTTCAAGTTCAACGAGTGGGAGCTGAAGGGAGTGCCCCTGCGGATCGAGGTGGGGCCGAACGAGGTCGACGAGGAGTCGGTGACGCTCGTCCACCGACCGGACGGGGAGTCGGTGAGCGAGGACCGCGGGGGCATCGTCGACACCGTGCAAGAGGGCTTCGAGACGGTGTACGCCAAACTCTACGCGGCCGCGGCGGAGAATCTGGACGGAAACGTCCGCGAAGCGTCCGACCGCGCGGAGATCCTCGGCACCATCGGCCAGCACGGCGGCTACGTGAAGGCGCCGTGGTGTGGCGACGAGGCGTGTGAAGCGGAGGTCAAAGACCAGATCGCAGCCGAAATCGTGCTCGTGCCGTTCGAGGAAGGCGAGGAGTCGCGTGCGGACGGCGACATCGAGTCGATCCACGAGGGCGAGACGTGTGCCCTCTGTGGCGAGGAGGCGGTCGAGACGGCGTACTTCGCCAAGTCGTACTGAACCGCGTCGGGAACGCCGGGATCACCCATGGATGATCGATGATTATACAAATTCGCTAAGGACTTTCAGAGACTTAGTATGATATATATTACCTTGTATGTGACTAATGAAGCCTTACGGTAACAGGGACAGGCTGATAAGTGGGAACATAGAAGGGGGGATATGACCAAGCCGCGGAGAGACGCCCACGCCACGGGGGAGGGATTGGCTACCCCCACCGACGACCGATCGAACTGTGGTGTAGGTGTCGTTCTCGACCTCGACGGCGGTGACTCCCACCAGACGGTCGCCGACGGTATCGACCTGTTGATCAACCTCGAACACCGGGGCACCACGGGTGCCGAGGAGGCGACCGGCGACGGCGCCGGCATCATGATCCAGCGGCCCGACGAGTTCTTCGACGACGTCGTCGACGCCGACCTCCCCGAGACGTACGCGGTCGGCTCGGTGTTCATGCCCCAGGACGGCGCGGCCCGACAGGGGCTCATGACCATCTTCGAGCGGACGCTCGCCGAACACGGCGTCGACGTGTTCCACTGGCGGGACGTGCCGACGGACAACTCGGAGCTCGGTGGGACCGCCCTCGACTCCGAACCCGATGTCTACCAGCCGTTCGTGCGACCGACCGAGGGAATGGACGACGACGAGTTCGATCGTGCGCTCTACGTCGGGCGCCGCGCCATCGAGAACGCCATCGAGGAACTCGAGTCCGCCGGCGCCGACCGGTTCTACATCTGCTCGCTCGACCGCAAAACCCTCGTCTACAAGGGGCTCCTCAAGGCAACCCAGCTACCGACGTACTACCCCGACCTCGTCGACGAGCGGGTCAAATCGACACTCGTGCTCGTCCACGCCCGCTTCTCGACGAACACGCTCGGCGCGTGGCATCTCGCGCATCCCTACCGCAGCATCATCCACAACGGCGAGTTCAACACCATTCGCGGCAACATCAACTGGATGCGGGCCCGCGAGACGGACCTCGCTCACTCCGACTTCGGCGACGACATCGACACGCTGAAGCCGATCATCAACGACCCGAACCAGAGCGACACCGCCTCCGTCGACAACGCCCTCGAACTGCTCGTCCAGGGCGGCCGTGACCTGCCTCACGCCCTCCGGATGCTCATCCCCGAGGCGTTCCGCAAGAACGACGAGATGAGCGAGAAGCGACGGGACTTCTACGACTACCACGCGAGCCTCGTCGAACCGTGGGACGGGCCGGCCCTCGTCGTCGGTACCGACGGCGAACAGGTCGCCGCGGCCCTCGACCGCAACGGCCTCCGGCCCTGCCGGTACGATGTGACACGGGACAACCGACTGATCATGGCCAGCGAGGCCGGTGCACTCGACATCGACCCGTCGAACATCGAGGAGCGCCACCGCCTCCAGCCCGGTCAGTTGCTCGTCGCCGACCCCGAGCGTGGCCGCGTCGTGCCCGACGACGAGGTGTTCGACGAGCTCACCGACGAGAAATACGGCGAGTGGGTCGAACAGGAGCAACGCCACCTCAGCGACGGTGCGTCGACCGACTACGCCCCCCACGACGATGTGGCGTCGCTGCGCGCTCAACAGGCCGCCTTCGGCTACACGTACGACCAGCTCGACCACCTCGTCGAACCGATGGCAAAGGAGGGTAAGGACCCCGTCGGCTCGATGGGTGACGACACGCCGCTGTCGGTGCTCTCCGATTTCAACCGGCCGCTCTTTACTTACTTCAAACAGCTGTTCGCGCAGGTGTCGAACCCACCGATCGACTACATCCGCGAGGAGTTGGTGACGAGTCTGGAGTCCCGGCTCGGTCCCCAGCGCAACTTGCTGGACGAGACGCCGGAACACGCCAGACAGCTAGTCGTCGACTCGCCAGTGCTAACCGACGCTCAGACGGCCGAGATCAAGTCACTCGACGGCGAGTTCGACTCGGTGGTCGTCGATATGACCTACGAGAAAGACGGCGACCTCCGAGCAGCCGTCGAGGACCTGCGCCAGGACGCCCGGGCGGCCATCGAGGACGGGGCGGACATCGTCGTCCTCTCCGACCGGAATACGGGGCCGGACCGCGTACCGATTCCGAGCCTGCTCGCGACCGGCGGCGTCCACCACGCACTCGTTCGGAACGGCCTCCGCAACCACGCCGGCCTCGTGATCGAATCCGGCGACCCCCGCGAGGTCCACCACCTCGCCACGCTCGTCGGCTACGGCGCAGACGCGGTCAACCCCTACCTCGCTTACCAGAGTATCTGCGACATCGTCGCCGGCCCCGACGGCGCCGACGAGGCCGACGCTATCGCGAACTACAAGAAAGCCCTCGAGGACGGCCTCCTGAAGACGATGGCGAAGATGGGTATCTCGACCGTCGAGAGCTACCAGGGCGCCCAGATTTTCGAGGCCGTCGGCCTCTCTTCGGAGTTCGTCCGCGAGTACTTCGAGGGGACGGAGATTCGGACGGAAGGCATCGCCATCCCGGAGATCGAAGACGACCTCATGACGCGACACGCCGTCGCCTACGGGGCCGATCCGGACCTCGAACGGCAGGGCGAGTACGAACACCGCTCGAACGGCATCCACCACCAGTGGAACCCGAAGACGGTCGGGACGCTCCAGCAGGCGGTCCGGTCGGGAAGTTACGAGAAGTACGAGGAGTTCGCCGACCTCATCAACGATCAACAGGAGAACCTCCAGACGCTCCGTGGCCTCCTGGAGTTCGACAGCGACCGCGAGTCCGTCCCACTCGACGAGGTGGAGCCGGTCCACGAAATCGTCGAGCGGTTCGCGACGGCGTCGATGTCGCTCGGATCGCTCTCGCCGGAGGCCCACGAGACCAACTCCATCGCCATGAACCGCATCGGCGGCAAGTCGGGCAGCGGCGAGGGCGGCGAGCCACCGGAGCGGTTCGGCACCGAGAAGGAGTGTAACATCAAGCAGGTCGCCTCCGGCCGCTTCGGCGTCACGTCGAACTACCTCTCCTCGGCCGACGAACTGCAGATCAAGATGGCACAGGGCTCCAAGCCCGGTGAGGGTGGCCACCTCCCCGGTAAGAAGGTCAACGAGATGATCGCCCACGTCCGCTACTCCACGCCCGGCGTTGGACTCATCTCGCCGCCGCCGCTCCACGACATCTACTCCATTGAGGACCTCAAGCAACTGATTCACGACCTGAAGACGGCCAACCCCGAGGCCGACATCAACGTGAAACTCGTCGCCGAGGCGGGTATCGGCACTATCGCCGCCGGCGTCGCCAAGGCCAACGCCGACGTGGTCCACATCTCGGGCCACTCCGGCGGGACGGGCGCGTCGCCGAAGACGTCGATCAAAAACGCCGGCCTGCCGTGGGAACTCGGCGTCGCCGAAGCCAACCAGATGCTCCGCGCGACGGGGCTGCGCGACCGCATCCGCATCTCCGCCGACGGCGGGATGATGACTGGCCGCGACGTGGCCGTCGCCGCACTGCTCGGTGCCGAGGAGTACGTCTTCGGCACGTCCAGCCTCATCACCTCGGGCTGTGTGATGGCCCGCATCTGCCAGACCAACAACTGTCCGACCGGCGTCGCCACGCAGGACGAGGACCTGCGCGAGCGCTTCTCCGGCCAGCCGGATCACGTCATCAACTACATGATCTTCCTCGCGCAGGAACTGCGCGAGATCATGGCCGACCTCGGCTTCCGGACGGTCGACGAGATGATCGGCCGGCCGAGCCTGCTGAAACAGACCGAGACCGACCACCCGAAAGCCAAGCATCTCGATCTGTCGGCCATCATCGCCGAACCCGAGGGTGGCGCGCGCCACAAGGTCCGCGAACAGAAACACGCGGACGTGGAAACCCACCTCGATCACGACCTGATCGGCGAGGCGACCGACGCCATCGAGGAGGGGGAACCAATCCACATCCGCGGCGACATCTCGAACGGTGACCGCGCGGTCGGCGCCATGCTCTCGAACCGTATCTCGCGACGCTACGGCGAGAGCGGCCTGCCCGAGGACACCATCTCCTGTACCTTCGACGGCATCGCCGGCCAGAGCTTCGGCGCCTTCCTCGCCAACGGCGTGACGATGGAACTCGTCGGTGCCGCCAACGACTACGTCGGCAAGGGACTCTCCGGTGGCAAGCTGATCGTCCGGACGCCCGAAACGGCGGCCTACACGCCCTCGGAGAACATCCTCGTCGGCAACGTCTGTCTCTACGGCGCGACACAGGGCGAACTCTACGTCAACGGCCTCGCGGGCGAACGCTTCGCCGTCCGCAACAGCGGCGTGAAAGCCGTCGTCGAGGGCGTCGGCGACCACGGCTGTGAGTACATGACCGGTGGCGTCGTGGCCGTCCTCGGCGAGACGGGGCGGAACTTCGCGGCCGGGATGTCCGGCGGCATTGCCTACGTCTACGACCCAGACGGCGACTTCGAGGACCGCGCCAACACCGGCATGGTGACCATCCACCACGACCTCGAAGAGTCGGACGAGGCCATGCTCCGCCGCCTCGTCGAGAACCACGCGGCGTACACCGACAGCGACCGCGCGGCGACGCTGCTCGACGACTGGGGCACCGAAGTGCTGAACTTCACGAAGGTGATGCCCGACGCCTACGCCGAGGTCATCGCCGAGGAGAGCCGCGAGGACGTCCGTACCAGCCTCCCCGAACCGGCCTCGAAAGCCGGCGGTGCCGAGGTCGACGTGGGTACGGTCCAGACCGGCGACGACTGAGCGGGCCGGACGGCGGGCCCGTCGCACCGTTCACGCCGCGCAACGTTTCTACCGAAGAATTCAGACATCGTCGTCCGCGTCCGTCCCGTCGATTCCCGGAACTTCGTCTTCGAGCCACTCGCGGAACCACTTCACCCGTTTCAGCCGCTGGTGTGCGACGCTCTCGGCCGCGTCGCTCTGTACGCGCCGGGCGGCATCGCGCCCGCGTTCGAGGACGCGGTCGATCATCTCGCCGGCGTCCATGTGGGTTCGTGACTCGTAGCCCATCCGCAGGAGCATCAACACGGCGCCGTTGGCACCGATCTTGTCCAGGATATCGGCCTCGATGAGACACTGTGTCTCCAGCGACACGTCCCCGAGCGTCCCCTGGTAGGAGTGCTCGCGGACGGACTGGGTCACCTGATCGACGAATGACGCCGGGTAGTCGCCACGCGTCGTGAGGTACTCGCGGGCGACACGGGCGCCCTCGTCGGCGTGGCGCTCCTGCTCGGCTTCGAGTTTCGCGATGTCGTGAAACAGCGCCGCCACGCGAACCACGTCGACGTCGGCCCCCTCACGACGGGCGATATCGACCGCCAGGTCGACGACGTTCAGCGTGTGATTGAACCGATACTCGGCGCTGTGCCACGGGTACCACCGCATCCGGCCGCCGTCCTCCTCGTTCTCGACGCTCGCCGCGAGGTAGTCGGCGACGAACCCCTTCATGTCCTCGAAGGCAGCGTCGGAGACGGCGGACTCCTTTATTTCAACCCCCACGGTCCCACCTCCGTTGCGTACGTGTTGCTCTCATTGTCGAAAAAAAGAGTGTTCGACTATTAGGCGTTACGACAGTCAGACGGCACCGACCGACGCCAGAACGAGCAGCCCGTAGAGATAGAGGAGCCCCAAGATTACGTTCCGTTTCGGCGCGTGTGGACGCATTCCGGGGAGCCTGAGGAGCCACGATCCGGTCGCGACGACGGGACGGAGCCACCGATGTTCGGATGGGTCGCTGACTGCCCGGCGGAATCGGCGGACGACCCGTGATAGTTCGACGCCGCTAGGAGTCATTGTTCCGTGTTACTGTCCGAGGTCTCGTCGCCATCGTCGGCGTTGTTGGTCTCTCCGCCATCGTCTGCGTCGCCACCATCGCCGCCGTCCGTCTCGCCACCATCGCCGCCGTCCGTCTCGCCACCGTCGCCGCCGTCATCGGTCTCTCCGCCGTCGGCGTCACCACCATCGGTTTCTCCACCGTCGCCGCCGTCATCGGTCTCTCCGCCGTCGGCGTCACCACCATCGGTTTCTCCACCATCGCCGCCGTCCGTCTCGCCGCCATTACCGGTCTCGGTCTCGCCGCCATTACCGGTCTCGGTCTCGCCGCCGGTCTCCGTCTCGCCGTCCTCACCGCCGTCCGTCCCACCGTTCTTCGTCTCACCACCGCTCTCTTTCGTCTGGCCATCCTTCGTCTCGCCGCCCTCACCGCTCTTCGTCTCGCTGCTCTCGCCGTCGTCCGTCCCACCGCTCTCCTTCGTCTCACCGTCCTTCGTCTTGCCACCCTCACCGCTCTTCGTCTCGCTGCTCTCGCCGTCGTCCGTCCCACCGCTCTCCTTCGTCTCGCCATCCTTCGTCCCACCGCTCTCCTTCGTCTCACCGTCCTTCGTCCCACCGCTCTCCTTCGTCTCGCCATCCTTCGTCCCACCGCTCTCCTTCGTCTCACCGTCCTTCGTCCCACCGCTCTCCTTCGTCTCACCGTCCTTCGTCCCACCGCTCTCCTTCGTCTCACCGTCCTTCGTCTCGCCACCCTCACCGCTCTTCGTCTCGCTGCTCTCGCCGTCGTCCGTCCCACCGTTCTTCGTCTGGCCATCCTTCGTCTGGCCACCGCTCTTCTTCGTCTCGCCGCTCTCCTTCGTCTCGCCGCTCTTCTTCGTCTCGCCGCTCTTCTTCGTCTCGCCGCCCTCACCGTTCTTCGTCTGGCCATCTTTCGTCTCGCCGCTCTCCTTCGTCCCACCATTCTTCGTCTCGCCGCCGTCGCTACTCCCGTCGTCACGACTGCCACCACCCGAAGTTTCGGACGGGTCAGACTCGGTCGCCGAACCAGTGCCGGTCTGGGAGCCACTTCCCGACTGAGTGCTGTTCAAGTTCGCGCCGTTGACGGTGGTGCTTCCGTTCTCCGTCTGCCCTGCCGACGATTGTGCGCCGGATGCCGGAGCCGTTCCGTTCTGCGTCGTCTCGTTTGCAGACGTGGCGTTCGCTGGCGTGACGTTCCCGGCGACCTGTGTCGGTTTCGGCTGTGTCCCGTTGGACACGAACACCGCGAACGGGCTGTATCCGTTCGTGGTCACGGTGTCGATTCTGACCGTACCGTCGGTCTCCATACCGACGCTCGTCTCCAGCCACACCCACTCGCCGCGAACGTAGTGGCCAACGGTGGAATTCTGGGGATCCGCATCTCCGAACCAGAACGGTGCGAGCCAGAACGAAATCTGTGCACACTTCCCTTCACCCTCGACATCGAAGGTCTTGACCGGCTCCTGCTTGGCGGGATTAGGAGTCACGCCCGTCGCTTTCGCCGACTTGGCCTCACTGCAGGATATCGGGGTCACCTGATACGTCCCGAGGGTGAACGACGGTTCGACCGTTATGTTCCCCGGTGACTGTTCCGTATCGGAGAGGGACGTGTACGTCGCACCGCCGGAAGCCGCGGCGATGACGACGAACGCGGCGACCAGCGTCGCAACGGAAGTCCAGTCGAAGTCGAAGTCGAAGTCGTCGGACGACATTCAGTCCTCACCCCCCGCCGAGTGGGCCACGGAGCGGAGCGAGGGGTGGCTGCCCATGGAGTCGACCACGTCGTTGTTCCCGCTGGTTCCGTCGTCCGTCAGGTTGTTCTTGCACTCCCACATCTCCTCCTCGAATTCGTATTTGCAGCCGTACGACTCCGGACACGGAACGCCGTTGGAGCGCGTGGGGTTGGTTCCCGGGTACTGGGTACCCTGTTTTTCGTACATCCCGCCAGTCCCGACCGTGAGAGTCGACTGTGGGAGGTCGGTGAACACGTCCAGATACGGCCCGTATTTGAGCGCGATAGTGTCGACTGCATCCGGAACGCTCGTGAGCGTGAGCGTCCGTTCGTCCTCACTCCGGGAGAATTCGAGGTCGTTTTTCGAGAACGGTTCGGACGCACAGAAGGCAACCCAACTGATGCCCGGAAGCGACTCGCTACCCCCTTCGCCACCGCCGGTCCCGTCGCAGTCACACTCCCAGTCGGGCGCGACGGAGTCCGCGTTCATCACGTGGCGCGACTGCGTGGCGTAGAACACGAAGTCGAACTCGACGGTGGTTTCGTCGGTAATGTTCTCCTCGACATCGACTTTCCAGTCCACGACGAACTGCCACGTCGTCGTCGTGGGAAGTTCACCGATGCTGACACCGTCTCCGAACCGCTCGCGACTCTCACGGAGCGACAGGTGGTCGTCAGTGAGCCACCGATCGACGGTGCCGTCGCCATCTTCGTCGACTCCGAATCGGAGGAACAGCGCTTCTTCGACCGGAGTAACCGGATCGCAAGCGCACGCCGTCCGGAACCAGAGATATCCGGGGTTATCGGAAATCGAAAGTTCACGCCGTTCCCGACCGCTGTCACCGTTCGAGACCGTACCGTCTTCGAACGGACTCGGACCTGCGCCATCGCTCGTCCACGGCCCGAGTTCGAGATCCAGTGTCCCCGCTGTCACCGCCGACGTGGTCGTCTCCGAATCGTGGAACATCGCCGCCGCACCGCTCCCCGTCGACGCCGCAGCCCCGGTGGTAGCCACCGCCAAGAGGAGCTTTCGGCGCGACAGGGGGCGGCGGTCGCTCACACGTCGCCACCGCCCGTCTTCGTATCGTCGCTCTCGGATCGGTCTCCGGGCGCCGATTCGCTCGACGCCCCGTCGGCGCTCACGCTATCGACCTCCGATGTCCCGCCGTCGAACGCGGTCCCGCCGTCGGTCTCCGGCGACGCACGGTGTAGGTACAGGGCGTCGTCCCGAGTCATGTAGTACGTGTCCTCGTCGTCGTCGTAGATGACCCAGTCGTCGCGGTCGAGCGCCATCTGAACCAGTGATTCGACCGACTCGAGCGGGATCGTCGTCCGCTCGCCGATCTGTGCCGGTAGCTCGCCGCGTCTGACGACGCCGTCGACCGATCGACTCGTCGTCGATGTCGATCCACCGCCGGCGCCACGACTGGCGAGATAGAGGACGACACCGAACAGGAACGCGATCCCGGTGGCCGTCGCGGCGCCGATCGACCACGCTTCACGCGTCGTCCACGCTACGTATCCGCTGTACGGGACGTACAGTCCGAGGAGGAGGACGATCAACTGCAGGCTCGAACGGGTGAGGGTGAACCCACTATCGTCGCCGTCGGTGTCAGTGTCGGTTCCAGCGTCGGCGTCGACACCGGTATCCACCGACCCGGATTCCGCGGCCGCGTCGGCCGGAACGGCGGGGTCATCGGTCGCTTCGTCCTTCGACGCGTCGGGCTCTCGGACCGACTTCGCCAGTTCCCAGAGCTCCGAGAGCACGAACAGCGCCATCGGCGTGAGTACGAGCGTCAAGAAGCCGAGCTGCGTGTTGGCGAACTGAACCACGTGGCCGATGAACGGAATCACGAAGATTACCTCGCCGATTACGCGGCTCTGGGGAACCGTTCCGCGGTCCCGCTCCTCGTTCGCGTCGCCTTTCGTGACGTACTCGACGCCGTTTTCTGTCTGCCGTTTCTCGATCACGCGGTGCGTCGTCGGCGTCTCGCTGCCGGCTCGCTGGAACGTGATGATATCCCGTTCCTGAATCTCCGACGCCGGCACTTCCCGGACGATGACCGCGTCGCCCGGACTCATCTTCGGTTCCATGCTGCCGGAGAGGACGACGAGCCCGTGGTCCGCGCCGACGACACCCGGCACTGCGTACACGACGAAGGGAACGACGACGGCCGCCAGCACGAGCACTACCAGCACGTTCACTGCCAGCCGCGGAACGTTCCGGTCGTTCATCAGGTCCATGTGTGACTCCCTCCAGTTGCGCAGGCGCCGTACCGACGCCGACACACGAGCGTCACGGCTGCCCCCCGATGTGACTCGACCACCCGTCGATCGCCCCCGTTGTGTCCATCATCACTATCGACTCCTGTATTGGTCTTAGTTATCCGCCGCTTTGATACGACTCCGGAAGAGGTAAGCGGAGCCTGAAGGGGGGTTGACGGGGAGCCCGTCCGGATAGGGGTTTTGTCGAGATCAACAGGGACAAATCGCACGACACCGCCGGTTTGGTTCGGGTGCAAATGCCCCGGTAATGGGACGTTAACAGAAGGGTTCGACACGGGAATCACTCCGGACACGGCCGAGGATCGAAGCCGACCTGGAACGTGGCCGAATCCCCTTGAATGACGTTGCCGACACTCTCCGGAATCTCCCATTCGAACGAGACGTACACCTCGTCGCCCGGGGAGAGACACGTGTCGCCGCCGACCGAAATTCGGTAGCCACCCGTGTTACCGCGTGCGTCGCCGGCCAGATCGGACGCCGTGGCGACCTGTGCGAGCGAACCCTCCGCAATAGGCGTATCGCCGATGATCGGGAGGTCCTCGAGTTCGCCGTTGCCGTCGCCGGTGAGGATACTTTCGTCCACCCAGACGGCCATTCGGACGTGTTCGGCCAGATCCCCGGGCAGGCCGTCGGTATCCGCGGTGTCCCCTGCGTCCCGTTCCGGTTCGTTGATCCCGTTTTCCGCCGTGTCGGAGATGTGGGCGAGCAGGTACAGTTCCGCGTTCGCCGTGTTCGCGGCGTCGACGTCCGCCCCGCTGAGCAACCGCGCCCGCATGGTCACGGACCCCGAGTCGCCGGGCACGACCGCCTCGTCGACGATCAGGCCGACGCTGCCGGCCTCGCCGTCCGTCGTGCTCGTGAGTCCCGTGTCTTCCTGCACGGTCCCGTTTACGATTTCGCGCCACGTGAGCCCGATCCGCGGTGGCGGATTCTCGTCGGCGAACCCCTGGGTCTGTGCGTACGTCCCGTTCACCGTTCGCTGGTTCATGTCGACCGTTCCGTATCCGAGTGTCGCCGCCGCTCTGTCCATACCGAGGTAGAGAGCGCCGGCGCTCCCGACCGCGGCGAGAATCCGCCGTCGAGTGAGCGAATCGAGCGGCATCAAGGCCCGCCGGCGGAATCGAACCGCCGTTCGGGGTGGATCCCCGAGACGACCAGTGCGGGTGAGATGGGGAGCGAGGTGGTGGCGTTAGGCGTCCGTCTCTTCCGGACGAACTTCGGCGTTGTTCATGCCGCTGCCGTCGTTGTGGCGGCACTGCTCGGTGTAGAAGCCGATATCAAACGAGACGGAATCGGACTGGACCTCGTTGCCGTGGTCGGCTGGTAGCCACCACGAGAAGCCAAAGCAGGCAGTGTATGCCGACGAGAAACACTCTCGCATCTCGGAGTCCTCGGGATCGTTGAGTTCGTCGAACGGCGTATCTCGATCGGCATCAAGCGGGATACCACGACCATCGTTCGCGGTAAGAGCCTCTTCGGCCTCTTTGAGCGTTCCACTGAAGATCGTTTCGTCGCACACGCCTTCATCCCCACCGACGAGGGCTTGAGCGATTGCGTCGGCGACATCGGTAACGCTGTCCTCGCCAGGACCGGGATTAAACGCAGCGTTGAAGAAGAATCCCTGATTCATCTGAGAGTTGGTCCGGTCGCCGTCGTCACCCGCAACCACGTCGCGCAGGAAGTCGTCGGCGTTCGAGGAGGCCTGATCGAGGCTGATCCCCGCTACGATGATCGGGATACCTGCCTGCTGGACGTTTTCCGCAGCGAGTGCAGTCTCTTCTTGCTCGTCACTCGAAGAGATCCCATCACCGCCGAGACCGTCGTACGGATAGTTGGCAAGCGTATTTGAGGTGTATGTCGCACCACTTCCGGAGAGCGGACTGCCCTCTGCATCCGTGACAGTGTACGGAGTGGTACTGGACTCTGGACTGGTGTAGTTCGGCAGCCCATCGGCGATGAGCACGATGACTTGGCGTGCATTGTTTCGGCCCTGATCGTCAAGGACTTGTTTCGCAAGATCCAGCGCGTGGGGGGTTGGTGTGTTGCCGTTCCCGGTGTCAGGGAGGAACTCTCCGGCGTTCGCATTACCGTCGCCATCCGTATCGAACTGACTGAGGGGTCCGAGGCCGGCTCGCAGCGCTGGCCGGTTGAACGTTCTCGGTGCACCACTATTGCCACCGGCGTCACCCGGACCGTTGAATGTCAAGAGACCGGCTCTGATCTGATCCGCGTTCGGACTCGAAGCCAACTCGTCCACGAACGTATTTGCACCATCACGGATGAGGTCGATCTCCTCCTCGGTGTTGCTATTGCTCAGCGAACCACCTATACTTCCGGAGGTGTCCGCCACCGCCATGATATCGATCGGATCGTCACAGGTGATCAGGTTGTCACAGTTGTTGTCGTACCAGATCACCGTCTGGATATCGTCAACGAGTTCGACGGTGTCCCCTTCCGGTGCGTCTTCGTCAGGGTCGTCACCCTCCGGTTCGGTAACACCGCTTTCGCTCGCATCTAAGCCGTCCGGCATGTTCATCCACAGGTAGCCGTCGTTGTCACAGAGATGCGTGCTGAACGTGATCTCGCCGAAGTCACCGGGCTTCACGTCCTGAAGATTGATCAGTGGCGCCGGAGAGTCGTCGTCGAGACGCGTGTCGTCGTTGTCGGTTCGGCCCAGGGGATCGCTGTCCGGATCGAGTCCTTGGTCGTCGCCACCCACGTCGGCCAAGTACTCACACGGACCTCGGCCGTTTGTCTCTTCGATCGGGAAGTCGGTAATCCCGTTATTATCGGAATCGGGGAACCCTTCGATGGACGTGTTGTCCATGAAATCGTCCACGTACTGGTCAGGGACCCAGATTAGCGGCTCCGATGCACCGGGTGGGAATGCGCGATATCCGTCGGGATTCGTCGGTTCCTCCATCAGAACATCGAATTCACTGGAATTAGTTTCACCGAGTTCACCACCATCCTCCTCGGTCCGATCAGTATTTTCATCCGCCGACCAGTCGGAGTAGTGCTCCTCCCAGTCGACCTTGAGGTCCAGTTCACCGGCCGTCAGCGAGTTGTTCTGGAACGTCTCTTGATCGCTGAAGTACGCGGACGTACCGAGCCCCGCTCCAGCAGACGCCACGCCGATGCTACCGAGTGCGGCGAGTGCCTTCCGCCGCGACAGTTCGAAATCGTTTGACATTGGTTGTGTCCTCCTCGTGACCACCGCGAAGTGGCCTCGCTCCCCATCCTGGGGATGCCCACCGGCGGAGTCGAACCGCCGTGGCACGGCGTCGCCGTGCCACGTGCCTCCGGTGAAGCCGGAGACGCCGTGCTCCAAATGGGTCGATGTCGGACGCGATTACGAGGGCGTCTCCGCGTCGTCGTCGGTCTGCGGACCGAGATTCTCGTTGTTCATGCCGCTCCCGTCGTTGTGGCGGCACTGCTCGGTGTAGAAGCCGAGCGTGAACTCCGCGCTGTCGGACTGGATCTGGTTGCCGTGATCGACCGGGACCCACCACGCGAAGACAACCGAGTGTTCCGTATTGGCAGAGAAGCAACCCTGACTCCCCGTGCCGCCACCCGTTTCGGCATTCATGTTACCGGTGAGTGCTGTCCCGTTGGAACCTTCGATCATGCCCAGCACTTGTCGGAGGGATCCCGTTTTCACGGCTTCGAACGGCTCGGCTGGGTCCTTGTCCTGATAATTGTCTCCGTCATCGACCCAGACCGCCGCCTGCACGACATCGAGAAGCTCTACCACCGCTTCGCCGGATTCGCCGGCTTTCAGCGGGGGTTCTGCCTGCGTCCCCTCGACCTGATCCTCGTCTGGATCGTCGGCTTCAGGCTCGGTGACGCCATTCTCGCTTGCGTTCTGCAGTTCGCCGTTGATCCAGACGTAGCCGGGATTGTCACAGAGGATGAAATCGAAGGTGACCTCGCCGAAGTCACCCGGCTTCACGTCACCCAAGTCGATGACTGGCTTGGGAGCGTCGTCTGCCTGCGAGGTTGCCGTACCATTCGTACACGTAAGCGCTGTTTCGTCGTTGTACGATTCCGTCTCTGTGTTTTCGAGGAACTGTTCTGGGTTGTCGACCTCGATCAGCCACGCGTCGTTCGTCGGGAGGCCGGTGTACCCGCTCGTAAGGTCCGAGGCAGTGCCGGTCGTGTTCGGACCGCCGTCCCACATGTTGACATCGACATCGTCTTGAGTCGTCGTCGTGTCGCTGCCGTCCTCGTCGTCGCTCCAGTCCGAGTAGTGCGCCGAGTAGGAAACGCCCATATCGAGCGTCCCGGCCACGAGCGAGTTGTTCTCGAACGTCTCCTGGTCGCTGAAGTACGCGCTCGTGCCGAGTCCGGCGCCCGCCGACGCTACCCCGATGGTGCCGAGCGCGGCCAGTGCCTTCCGCCGTGAAATGTCGAATCGTTCGTCCATTGTGTCTCTCCCCCCGTGAGGGGACGCCCACCGGCGGAGTCGAACCGCCGTGACGACCGACGTGGGTGACCGGACACTGCTACACATAACACCTACCCATATAGCTAATCGCCAATTCGCTCACATAACGAGAGAATAATCCGAGTAAAGGTCCGATTACTCCTCGCACCACGTGACAAGAGGCTAACAGCTAGACACGCGCGGGTCGCACCCGCGCATTAACCAGTTGTTAACCGTATAGAAGCCTCGAAACCCGAGAAATACGGAGGAGGTATGTTCGTATAACCGGGAATTAGAATCCGATTCAGGCCCGGCCGTCCGCGGGGAAAGCTCCTGATAACTATGCCCTATTGTCGTGTTGGTCATCCTACCTGGTCGCTACACATGAACATCGGACTACTCCAGACGGACGAGGTACTTCCGGAGACGGACATCCACGACATCCTCCGGAACGACCGACGGCGGAACGTGATCAAGTGCCTCCAGGATCGGGGGAGCGAAGTATCGCTTCGCGATCTCGCGGAGCACATCGCCGAAATCGAGACAAGCGAGTCACCGCCGCCGAGCAACATCCGGGACAGCGTCTACGTCTCGCTCCACCAGACCCACCTCCCGAAACTCGACGACGCGGGAATCGTCGACTACGATAGCGACCGAAAGACGATCATCCTCAGGAAGTCCGCCCGCCAAGTCGACCTGTATATGGAGGTCGTCACACGTTACGGCGTCACGTGGGCGACGTACTACCGCGCACTCGGCACCATCTCGCTTCTCAGCATCGTCCTGGCCTCCACCAACACGCCGTTCGTCTCGGCGATCGATCCGCTACTGTGGGCGAGCCTATTTCTGATGATCATCGCCGTGTCGACGCTCTACCAGTTCTGGTCGCGGCGGTGGCTCTACCTCCAGCAATTGCTGTGATATCCCGACGCTGTCTGTCGACTAGTTCTCAGAGTCAATATCTTGGCCCGATCGTAGAGACCGATTTTGCTGCCGCTATAGATCTCCTAAGAGATTTAGATCTGCTATTATTGCACTGATTATTTTTTCTGATAATTTGAGAGACACAGTTATTTCGCTCTTCCGCCGATCAACGGGTATCGACATGAGTCAGAGTCACCCTGAAACGAAACAGGAGCAACCATCCATCCGGAACGTCGAGCCGTCCGCGTCGTTCATGGCAGACCAACTCTGTCAGGGTTTCATTAATCACGATCAACGGAAGCGTGAAGAGGCCGTAGAAGCGTTCGCAGCGGTCGATTCGCTACAGTTTCGGCATCTCGACGAAGACGAAGTGCACTGTGCAGCCGTCGGCTACGTCGACGCCCTGTGGGCCAAAGACGAAGTCGAAGACAGCTGTCGTATCGACGGTGAAATCGATCCGAACGCCATCGTCGAGGCCGACTGGTCCTCAGTTCGAGAAGCCTTCAGACGCCGGGCGGAAGCGGCTGGTATCGATCCGAAGTACGCCGACCTGACGACCGAAGCGTGGGTCCAACACAAAAGCGGCGGCGACTACTGGACGCCGACGATGCACGCGCAAATGCTCGAGCTCCGTGCCGCGCTCCAAGATCAAGCGTACCCGGACAAGCCCCGAAGCGGACAGGGTGGATTCGGTCCCGAACCGGTTCAGTATGCCCTCGGTATCGAGTATCACGACATCCGCCGGTGGGAAGCCGCACGGAACGCAATGATCCCGTACTTTCAGCACATTCTAGACGCGCACGAGTAGCGATCTAGCGTACACGACGGCGGCCGACCTCACTCCGCCGCCATCGCCTGTGGCGAGAACTGCGCCTCGAACACCCGCGCACCGCAGTCCTCACAGGTAGCGGCGATGACATCGATCGACCGACAGCACGATTCGACGGTGTCCTCACCGAGAGTCACCGGCCCGTCACACTCCGGACAGCGCTCCAACCACAGCCGGAGCGCGCCGAGAATTTCCGTGCGTTCGTCGAATCCGAGGCGGTGCCACGCCGGATGTCGCTCCCGGAACTCCGATTCCGCAGCGATGTCGGCCAGATACGCCGCCCGCGACTCCCACTGGCCGACCCGCGTGTCGTCGATGTACGCCTCGTAGGCGTTACCGTAGGATTCGATGCGAACCCGATCCGGCTCGATGTCGAGGCCCTCGAACAGCACGGCGACGCTGTCGTCCTCGTCGCCCCGCTCACGAAGGGATGCGATGCGGTCGTACCACGCGTCCTCGAACTCGTCGGTCAGGCAGAGATCCGTCCCGTCACGGCACTCCTCCACAGCCTCGACGTCCAGCAGGAACGCCTCGATGTCGGCGTCGTCCTCCACGGCCGGTGGCTCGGGTGGCTCGTACTTATCGAACAGCTTCAACACCGAATCGGGGAAGTAGCGTTTCGTCAGCGTCGGCGTCCCCGGGACCAGGTATCCCCGGAGATAGATGGCGGCGAGACACGTCGCGAACACGACGACGGCCGCCGGCGGGGAGACGGCTGCCACGAGACCGCCGACCACGACGGCGATGACGAGGTTGACGGCGGTGCACGGTACACATCGGTTCTCACCGGTGTACTCCGGCTGGCGGAGGCGATGCACGCGTTCACTGAAGGACATATGTTGATCGTATACACCGTCTCGCTGCTGATAGATAATTGCTCGTTAAGCACCGTATGGCGGTCGTTTCTCGGCGCAGTCAGTCGCCGAGGGTCACGGTTCCGCCCGTTCGCACGTCGCGTTCGGACACGTCGACGGTCGTCCCGTCCCGCCCGATTCGATACGTTCCCGGGTGGGCGACTCTCACTTCGAAACGACCGTCGGTGACCGTCGCCCGGCGGACGTACTCGAACTCGGCGCCCGGGATGGACACGTCGGCTTCGAGTCGGACGCGGTCCGTCTCCCCCGGCGCCCGGCCCCGAATCGTCGCGCCCGGAACGACGCGAAACACCTTGCGTGCGCCGTCGTCCGTCGCGAACATGGCCCGGAAATGGCCGACTCCGGCGATATTACTGATCGTTGCGCTCCCGAATCGGCTGTGGAGCGTCGACTGAATCGTCGAAGAGGGGATGAGGCCGAGATGCGGCAGATCACGAGTGACGACGAAGCCCACGCGGTCGGTGAACTCCTCGTACCAGTCGGGCGCGCTGTTCGAGTTCGAGAAGAGGAAGTCCTCGTACGTCCGTTCGGCGTAGCCGTACGACTCCGCTTCCCCGTTCACGAAGTAGTTGTAGACGCGGTTTCGCCCCCACTTGCTGAGGACGTAGCTCTCGGGATACGGGATGTCGTGGTCGTCGACGTACCCGGTGATCCAGCGGGCCGCCTCGTATGTGGCGTCGGTGATGACGAGTCGTCGGTCGATGAGCGCGGCGTAGAGCGAGCCGGAACCGACGGCCACGCCCGCGAGGCCGGCGAGAAGTGCCACGCGCGTTCGGTCGGGAACGACGAGTTCGTCCTCACCACTGCCGTCGGCAGCGACGGCCGTGGCGGCGGCCTCCCCGCTGTCGGCCCGACGCGGAACGGGTGGCCGCACGAGGTCGAACCACGACGCGAGCAACACGAAGCCGACGCCGCCGAGGATGGCCGCGAAGGGCGCGAGTTCGCCACCGAAACGGCGCTGGAGTCCCGCCAGCACGCCGAAGTGGATGGTGTAGATGGCGACGACGAACCAGCCGGGTTCGAGTCGTTGCCAGCCCCACTTGGCCGCAAAGAAGAGCATCGGCGCGGCGAGCACGGACGCGAACCCGAGGATGACGAGCACGCCGACTGCGCCGTAGTTGGCGCCGACGCCGGCGAGTTCGGCTGCCTGCGTCGAGCCGAAGAACTCGAGGCCGGAATCCAGTTCGCTCGCGATGGCCGGAATCCGCCAAACGGCGACGACGGCGGCGGCACCGAGTCCGGCCTCGGCCACCGCGAGCCGCGTCCACGACCCGTCGAGTCGACGGATCGCGACGACGAGCGCCAGCAGTCCCACGCTCCCAAGCGCCAACAGGTCGAGCGCGTAAATGACGGCCTCGAACTGCCACCCGAGGAGCAGATGGACGAGGTGGGCGAGCGCCGCCCCGAGGACGAGGCCGGCAGTGACCGGCGCGAGTCGCTCGGGACCGGGTCGCCGAATCTCGACCAGCGCCGCGAGTGCGAGTCCCGGCGCCAGCGGAAGCAGGAGAAGCGGCGACGCCTCCCAGGAGAGCGCCTGCGCGGCGACGCCGAGGGCGAGACCACCGGTCGCGAGCCACGTCCGCCGGTCGCGCTCGCTCCGCGCGAGCAGTTCGATCACCGCCAGCGCCGTCAGCGCGAGCCACACGTAGTCGAACGCGTGGTGGTCGGCGACGCCGAGCGCGGTTCGGTAGGCGTGGGCCGGCGTGACGGCCAGTAACCCGGCTGCGGCGAGGCCGACCCGCGCGTCGTCGGTGAGTCGTGTGGCGGCACCGTACACCAGCGCGGCGGTGATCACGGCCGCGACCACGGGGTACCAGGCGACGACGAACCCCGATCCCCAGGTTCCCGGACCGAATGGCCACGCCGCGACCGCGAGCGTCGCCACGAGCAGCGGTTCGCCGCGTAGCGCGCGGTCCGGTAAGGACGGAAGTACCCCGTTCAGCAGCGACTGGTCGACCATATAGCGGTAAAAATAGGGATCGTTCGAGGGGAGAACGATCCAGTCGTCGCGAAACACCTCCATGACCGTCGGGAGGCGGACGAGGACGACCAGAGCGAGGGCAAGGAGGAGAGCCGTCCGGACGCGGATCCGGCGGCGGTCGTCGGACGCGCCACCTGTCGGCGGCTCACTCATCCCGGACGCCTCCACACGGTGTCGGTTCGTCCCCCAGCATTCGTTCGAGTGGTGTGGTCACAGCTACATATAGTCGACTGGTAGAGGGATCGCGACCGAGTGCACGCATGGAGTGTTATCTGAGAGTCGTCAGGGCATCGGTGAACGCCATCCAGAGCTGTCGAAGGACGATTCGGATGTCGAACCAGAACGACTGGTTCCGGATATACGCCACGTCGTAACGGAGTTTCTCGGTGGGATCGGTGCTCGTCACGCCGTTGATCTGTGCGAGTCCGGTGAGGCCGGGCTTGACGAACCAGCGCTGGCGCCACGAACTGATCTCGGACTCGATTTCGGCCTCCTCGTCGACCCACGCCGCCCGGGGACCGACGACGCTCATCCGTCCACTGAGGATCGTCAGTAGCTGGGGAATCTCGTCGAGATGCGTCTTTCGGAGGAAGCGGCCGACGCGGGTGATCCGGTCGTTCTGCTCGTCGTCCATCGGCGTCGCGGACTCTCCCTCCGGAACCATCGTCCGGAACTTGTAGGCGGTGAAGGTGTCGCCGAACTCGGCGGTTCGCTGCTGTGCGTAGAGGATCGGTCCGCCGTCGTCGAGCTTGATCGCGGTAGCGATGAGGAGCATCACCGGCGTGAGAACGAGCAACCCGGTCACCGCGAAGGCGATGTCGAACGCACGCTTGAGGACGTGGCTCTGCCAGTCCCAGGGTTCGACATCGATGTCGACCAGATCCCCCGTCTCGACGCCGGTCGTCAGCACCGTATCGGCGTGCCGGTGGTGGACTTTGGCGCTCACGCCCATTCGGTGGCACGTATCGAGGGAGCCGAAGAACTCCTCCTGGTCCGGATACTCGAAGGCGAAGACGACGGTGTCGATGTCGCGTTCGACGAGGACATCTTCCAGCCGGGCGAGTCCACCGAGACAGGCCGCGTCCGGGACGGCCGTCGTGTCGACGGTCCCGCCGTCGGGGGTCACGATGGCGGGGGCGCCGATGTCGGACGCCCGGCGGAACCGAGCCGCGAACGAGGAGATGTACCCCTCGACGGGGACGTTCGTCTCCCGAATGACATCCCGAATCGTCGACGGATCGTCGCCGACGACCACCGTCCGATCGGGGTCGACACGCGGACTCCGGCGGATGACGACGAACCACGCGGGCAGGAGGAGGCCCATCGTGAGCGTGGCGAGGACGAGCGTCGTCCGGGGGAGGCGGTACGTGTAGTCGAAGTAGCCGACGGCAGCGATGGCGACGGCGGCGAGAAACACCCGTCGCTCGACGAGCATGATCGTATCCAGAACACGGCGCGGCCGCGGCTTGAATAGCGGGACGAGGGCGCCGAGAACGACCAGCAGCGTGGTCGCGATGGCGAGCGAGAGGTCGCCGTTGGAGAGCGTCGTCGCCGGCAGACGAGCGAACACCGGGACCAGATCCGTCAGCCGCTGTGCGGCCGGATGGTTCGCGACGCCGACACTTCCCACTGCGAGTGCCGTAGCCCCCATCCCACTGATAAGCCGGTAACGCCACCCCGAGAGCATTACCAGAGGAGTATGCATACAGCTATTTGGTTAGTTAGTTGTTAACCGTGTCTCTTGACGCTGGTGGCCGATTCGCGCCACGAGGTAATCCGAGCTTACGGACCGAGTCGGAAAGGTAGGGTGCGCGTAATACCGTACGACCGACAGTTAATCCCGCGTTAAATCAGTAGCCCGCCGGCGATAGCGAGGCCACCCAGCCCGACACAGAGGCTCCAGACCGCAACCCGGCGGACGACCCGCATCAGCAGGTCGATGGTCGCGTAGCCGACGACGGCGGCGACGACGAGTGCGACGAGGCCAGCGGTCGGCGAGACGCCGATACCGCCAGCCCGGACGACGCCGACACCGCCGCCGATGAGTGCGGCGGGGATGCTGAGCAGGAAGGAGAGTCGAAACGACGCCGGGCCGTCGTGGCCCCGCAGGAGGAGGGCGCTGGTGGTCGTCCCGGAGCGGGAGACGCCGGGGAGGATGGCGAGGCCCTGCAGGCCGCCGACGAGGACGGCGTCGAGGGCGTTCGGCGTCTCCCGTGTCGACAGCGAGTGCGCGTCCGCGAACCGCTGGAGGACCCCGGTGGCGACGAGGAGGGCGCCGATGAGCGCGACGAACGCCCCGCCGGTCAGTTCGGTCACGAGCGCTTCGAGCGCCAGAAGCGCCACGAGTCCCACGGCCGACGAGGCGGCGGTGGCGAGGACGACGAAAGAGAGCGTCGCCGTCTCGCCGTCGAACGCCGAGGCCGGGCGGAACGCGGGCCACGACGCCAGCGCAGTGCGGACCTCCTCGCGGTAGTACGCGCTGGCCGAAACCGCCGTCCCGAGGTGGACGAACAGGGCGTAGGAGACGGCGACACCGGGGGCCGTACCGAGCGCCGTGAGCGCGATAGCGATGTTCCCCTCGCTGGAGATGGGGAGCCACTCGAACACCCCTTGGAGGAGCCCCACGACGACGGCGACGAGATGCGGGTCCATACCGGGGGAAAACTGTCAGGGGTTATAGAAGCGGCGGTGGTCGGGGGCTACGCGGGCCGACGAACCCGGCCGTGACCCATCGGGGAGCGGGCCGAGCGGCCGAGCCGTCGGCCGCACAGTACGAGCAGTGCCGCCACGGGGACGACTGGATGGACGAGCACGAGAAGCGGAACGACCAACAGGGCGGTCAGAAACGGGTCGCTCTCGGTTCGGTCGGCGAGCCGTTCACATCGGGCACGAGTTGACGGTGTCATGGGTGGGGGATCGACCGGCGGCGCGGGGAGGAGCGTGTGAGGGCCGAAGCGGGGGAGATGCCGCCGGATGAGCCGCTTGTTTTGTTTGTTCGGCTCATCCCGAACGAACAGACCAAACGATTTAATACTTACGGTCCGTCGGATGGAGACGTGAACCTACGGCGTACCGAACGCGGGTGGCGACGATGACCGGGGACGACGCCGACGCGGTCCGACGCGACGTGATCGAGTCGATGGAGCGGTCGGCCGAGGTGTACGGGTTGAGTCGAAGCGCCGGCCGCGTCTACGGCGTTCTCTACTTCGCGTCGGCCCCGCTCTCGATTCCGGAACTGGTCGAGGAGACGGGCTACGCGAAGTCGACGATCAGCAACGTGACGCGGAAACTCACGCGAATCGGTCTGATCCGCCGTCGGTCGAGCGGTGGTGGCGGCCGGCGGGTCCAGTTCGAGCCCGAAACCGACCTCTGGCTCGTCGTCCAGGACGTGTTCGGGCAGTACGTGGCACGGGAGATGGGGACGACCCGCCGGACGCTCGACCGGGCACAGGACCGCCTCGACCACGAGGGCACCACGTACGACCGCGTGGCCGCGCTGGCGGCGACGTACGACGAGTTCGAGACGCTGCTCGAACTCGCGATGGATCACTCGGTCGCCGAACTGATCGCGGCCATCGAAGCCTACGACGAGTAGCTACCAGGAGACGGTGTAGACGCAGGCGTCGTCGCCGTCGCGTCGACACCGGTCGCCGCGTTCCTCGACGACGACGAACGACTCGACCGGCGCGTAACGACGAGCGACGGCCCGAATCAATCCCCGGTCGAACTCACAGGGGTACGGGTTCTCGCAGGTTAGCTCGCCGGTTCGCTCGCCGACCGCCTCGAAGTCGTAGGAGCCGATGTCGCCGCCGCGATGGTTGCGCTGGTAGGCATCGTCGATAGCCCGCAGGCCCGCTTCGACCGACTGGACACCCGTCGGCCATTCGGCTACGTCCGGAATCTGTTCCCCGAGTCGATCCAGGATGTGCGGTTCGAGCTCCGCGGCGATGACCTCGAACGCCCCCAGCCACGCCTGCTGGGGGTACCACTCGTCGGGCGACGGGTCGTCGATACCGTTGGTCGCAAGGGCGTCGAACGCCGTTTCGCGGTAGGCGTCGGAGAATCTGGAGAGGGCGTCGTCGGCGACGGCGAGGATCGTCCGGCCGTGGACTTCCACGTCCGCGTCGAAGGCCTCGTAGGGAGCCATCCGTACGTGATTCGTGAGGGGCAACGGCATATAGGTTGGTGGAACGCTACTCGAGCGGCGGCCGCAGCGACGCGAGCCGTCGACACCGATAGAACCGGACGCGCCTGACGAGCAGTTTCCACCCGGCTACCGCCACCGCGGCGCCAGCGGCGTTGACCAGGATGTCCGCCGTATCGAACGTCCGGTAGGCGATGGTCGACTGGAGCAGTTCGATCCCGGCACCGTACGCCGTCGCGAACACGAACGCGGCACAGAGCACCTGCCAGTCCGGCCGGGGGGAGGTCTGGAGGGCGTACGTCAGAACGACGGCCAGCCCGGCATAACCGATGGCGTGAAGCCACGTCGACTGCGGGACGAGTCCGAAGGGGCCACGGATCGGTCCCGTGGCGGACGGGCGGACGACCGAGAAGACGAGAAGGGTCACGAGCGTCGCGACCACGAGGAGCCAGCGGACTGACCCGGGAACGAGTGGCAGTTTGAGTCGACCGACCATACGCCACCCACGTGACCGGGCGGCAAAACGTCGGGTGGTCGCGTCGACCGGATCGGCGGCGGTGAGGTCGCCGGTCCAACGGATCGGGACGGCGAGCGGGTTAAGACGCGTGCCCCGCTATCACGACACATGAGAACGATCGAGTGGGACGACGAGCGCGACTGCATCGCGATGGTCGACCAGACGAAACTTCCGGGCGAGTATACGACGTACCACGCCGAGACGGTGCCACAGCTGATCGAGAGCATCGAGCGGCTGCGAATCCGCGGCGCCTCGGGACTCGGCGCGGCCGGCGCCTACGGCGTCGCCCTCGCCGCGCGCCGCACCGACGCCGAGTCGTTCGAGGCGTTCGTCGACTCCGTGTCGGCCGACGCCGAGGCCATCGCCACCGCACGCCCGACAGCAGTGAACCTCTCGCGTGAAGTGGACTCGCTGCTCGGCGTCCTTCGGGGCTGTACGTCGATCACCGAGGCACGAGAGCGGACGCTCGCGGCCGCCGAGGAGCTCGCCGACGTGGACGTGGCGCGAAACAAGCGGTTGGGCGAACACGGCGCCGGCCTTCTCGACGACGGCGACACGGTGATGACCCACTGCAACGCCGGCGCCCTCGCCACGGTCGACTGGGGGACGGCGCTCGGGGTGGTCTACTCCGCGAAGGAGGCGGGCAAGCGGGTCGACGTGATCGCCAACGAGACCCGGCCGCTGAACCAGGGGTCGCGCATCACGACCGTCGAACTCCAGGAGCGGGGCGTCGAGACGACGCTCGTCCCCGACAACGCCAGCGGGCTGTGCATGCAACGGGGGATGGTCGACGCGGTGATCGTCGGCGCCGACCGGGTCGTCCTCGACGGCGGCGAGGAGTTCGGCGACCAAGGAGTCGTCTTCAACAAGATCGGGACGTACAAACACGCCGTCCTCGCCGATCGCCACGACGTGCACTTCATCGTCGCCGCGCCCCACGCGACGATCGACACCGAGCGACGCGCCGACGAGGTAGAGATCGAGGAGCGCAACGGCGACGAACTCCGGGAGATCTACGGGACGCGGAACGCACCGCCGGAGACGCCGGTGTACAACCCCGCCTTCGACGCGACGCCGATGACCCTCGTCGACTACCTCGTCACGGAGACGGGGGTGTACGAACCGCCGCTCGATCGCGCGACCTTCGAGGACGCGGCGGATCGAGCGACCGTGTGACTACTCGATATCGACCTCGACGGCGGTTCGAGACGACGCCCCGTCGGCGTCGGCCAACTCCGCGAGTGCGAGACGAAAATTTCGCGTGTTGGCCCGCCACACGGCGTCGAACAGGTCGCCGACGACGGGGATCGATCCCCCGATCACGTCGACGCAGACGTTCGCGAGCATCCCGAGCAGGGTCGTGGGCGAGACGCCGAGGCGGGCCGATTCGGCGACGATGTACAGCGAGAGGACGCCGCTCGCGGCGTCGCCCGCGACCGGGAGGAGGCCGAGCAACGGGTCGAGCCCGATACGGACCGTCGTTCCCGGTATTCGCACACTGTCGTCGAGAACGCGCGCCACGAAGCGCATCCGCCGCACGGCCGCCCGGTCGACCGACGCGGGCAGGTCGTCGAGTCGCACGTCGAAGGGATCGTCGCTCATAGGCGTACGTCGGCGGCGCGGGGTATAACGTTCGTGGCGTTACTCCCCGGTCGGCAGGCCGGCATAGCAGACGACTGCCACCGCGGTGACGCCGCCGAGCGCGAGGAAGGCGGCGTCGAAACGGCCGGCGTCGGCCATCGCGCCGACGAACAGCGATCCCGTCGAGCCGACGAGAAAGAGGCAGGTGCGGAGAAAGCCCCAGACGGCGCCCTGTACGTCGGCTGGGAGCCGTGCCACGATGTAGGCGTTCGCCACGGGAGCGATGGCCATGCGGGTGCCGAGCAGGAAGACGAGGGCGGCCCACGCGAGGCGGCCGTCGACGACGGGGACCGCCAGCAGGGTGACGACGCCGAGGCCCGCGACGGCGACGAGGACGGTCCGGGCGCCGTAGCGATCCGCCGCGGAACCGATCCCGAGTTGACCCGCCGCACCCCCGACGAACAGGAGCGCGAAGATGGGGCCGGCCACGCCCTGTCCGATCCCCTCGGTGGTGACGAGGTAGGTGGGTAGAAAGGCGGTCAACCCCTGGAACGCGAAGAGGTAGAACATCACCCCCAGACCGGCGAGGAGGACGTTCCGGTTCCGGAGGGCACTCGGCAGGGAGCGAATCACCGTCCGGAGCGGCGGCGCGACCGTCCCGCCGTCGGCGCGCACCGACGCGTCGATGGGCTCCGGGAGCCTCGACCACGCGAGCGCGGCGACGGCGACGAACGCCGGCACCGTGCCGCCGACGAGGAGCCGCCACCCCAACGCGCCGACGGCCGCGCCCGCGACGAGGGGGATGACCGCGGAGCCGACACTCCCCGCCGCGAGCGTGATTCCGAACGCGGCGCCGTCGTTGCCGGGAAACGCTTTCGAGAGCGAGATGCCGCGGGCGGGGCCGTAGAGGCCGGAGCCGACCCCGAACGCCGCGGCCCCGAGCAGGAAGACGACGAAAATCGGCGCCGCCGCGAGGAGGGCGAGACTCGCCGCGCTGACAGCGAGACTCGCCGCGAGGACGGTCCGCTCGCCGATCCGGTCGGCGAGCAGGCCGGCCGGGAACTGCATCAGGGCATAACAGCCCCAGATGACCGATACCGCGAACCCGGCCGTCGTGTTGTCGAGTGCGAACGTCGCCTTCACTTGCGGGAGGAGCGTCGGGACGAGAAATCGGAGGCCGAGCGTGAACAACCAGCCGACGGCGACGGTGAGGAGGACCCAGCCGCGGCCGCCGCCGCGAAGGGGGGCGAGGGCGTCTCGGAGGGTGCGACGGAACACGTCGGTGACAGGAGGCGGGGCGTAAAGAGGGGCGTGAAGCGGTGGATGTTTGCCGGTTATCCGGATCGGACGCGGAACTGTTTGGCTATCGTCCGAACCTCGTCGGCAGCGGCCGTGTCGTCGATGCGGTCGGCAGCCCGGTCGAGTGCCGACTCGATCCGGTCACGCTGTGCGTCGTCGACGGCCTCGGCACCGACATCGGCGAACAACCGCGCGGCCGCGACGATAGCGTCGGGGTCGCGGTCTTTTGCGAGCGTCAGGGCGGCGTCGAGCGCCTCCTCTCGATCCACCGTTTCGAGAGCGTCGAGAGCGCGGGACCGCAGTTCCGGATCGTTCGACCAACAGACGTTCCGGAGGTACTGGCGAGCACGGTCGTCGGGAGCGTCACGGAGATGTCGCAGAACGTGTGTGCAGACGGCATCGCGGTGCTGGAGGAGCTGTCGGTAGGCGTCGGTGGCGTACTCGTCGTCGCGACGCCGGAGGTCGGCGACGAATTCGGTGAGGGCATCGGTTCCGGCGACGAACGCGACGAGGTGGTCGTTCCTCCGGCAGTCGAACACGAACGTCTCTACGTTCGCTCGCTCGACGGATGGTTCGTAGTCGTCCATCCGGCCGGCATCGTAGTACTCGACGCGCCGTTCGAGGTCGTGGAGTCCGACAGTCAGCGCCAGACGGTAGCAGTCGGTGGTGATATCGGCGTCGCGGAGGCGCTTCAGGTACGTCCGGCCCGCGGTGACGAACACCTCACAGAGGTGATCCGTCGCCACGGGGACGCTCACCTCCGGATCGCTGCCGTCGGTCACAGTCAACTGCACCGACTCGGCATCGTGGGGACGAACCTGTAGCCGGAGACGCCAATCGGCGAACCGGAGTAACGACGCCGAGTCACCACCCAGCACCGACGGGAGAGTGTACACGGCGTCGAGGAGGTCGGCCGAAGGGGCAGAGAAGGCGCCCTCGAACGCGTACGTATCCTCACCCGTCTCGACCCGGCACTCGACCGTCGTCGGTGTGGGATAGTCGAGTTCGAGCGTCGCGAACGCGGTCATGTATCGACGACAGAAGCCGGAGTACGTAACGCCGTCGTCCGAGGCGTGTCCGGCTGGATCGGGCGGGGCGACCGGAGCCGTTCGGTCGTTTCGTACGGGGCCTCCCAGCGCTGCCACCCGGATTCGGTCCACTCTTCCCATCGGCCCGCCTCCCAGTTGAAGCGTTTCACCGCGGGGCCGGCACGTGGATACGCGGTTCCGACCGTCGAGCCGTCGAGGTTGACCTGCATCTCGGTGATTCCGTTCCGGGGACTGTCGAACTCGACCCTGAAGCCGCCGGCGGCCGACGCCGACGAGCGCTCGATGGCCTCCCGGACGAGCGGCGCGAGTTCGTCGCGATTCAGATTCGACGGCAACTCGGCGGCCGGCGCACCGCCACGGGCGGGGACTTCCGCGCCCGACGGGAAGAACGTCGTCGGCTGGTCGGCACCCGAGTTGATCTCCGTCCCGTCGAAGTGACGCGCCTGGAGATGGTCGAAGCCGGAGTCGGGGGTCCCGGGAACCAGCGCGACTGGCTTGCCATCGGCCGTCTTGGCGACCATCCGAGCGTTCTGGAGGTCGATACTGTCGTCCAGTTCCATCATGTCGGCCGGGGTCAGACTGTTACTCGCCAAGTCGTCACGGCCGTTCAGCGCATGACGGATTCCGGCCTCGATGACCACGTCGCGGTCGGCCGAATCCATCTCGACCACCCGGATCAGTTGCTGTCCTTCGAGTTTGCGGACGAGCGTACTCGCCTCGCCGTCGGACGTGCCGACGAACCGAGCCAGGTCGGCCGTCGTCGCGTCGCTATCGCCGTTTTCGAGGACGGTTTCGCGAAGCTCGATGACGTTCCGCTCGTTGAGGTCACGGGCGAACCGTCCGAGGGCCGCCTCGCTGACGGTGCCGGCCTCTATCTCGTCGCCGAGCCGACGCAACTGCGACGCGTCGAACGTGTTCACGAGCCGGCTCCCGCCCTCGGTATCACTGGCGACGAGGCGTCTCGCGACGGCCGCAGCCTCGGAGTTGCCAGTCGCCTCGAGCTGGTCGATCCGCCGCACTGCGTCGCTGAGCTCGACGCGAGCGTCGGCATCGCCGGTCCGGTAGTACCGGTTGAACCGGCGGACGACCGTCCGGGCGTAGTCGGCGTTCCCGTCCGCGGCGCTCCCGACCACGTTCCGGACCGTCGCCGGATCGGCCCGCGAGAGGAAGCGCACGCCGTTGTCGCCGGTCGCCTTGAGCAGTCCGCGGGCGGCGCGCTTGTCGCCGATGTCGAGTTCGTCGTACCTGCGCAGCGCCGTCGCGAGTTCGTCGCCGTCGACGCTCCGGTCGTACGCCCGGGCGAAGCGCCACTGCGTCTCGGGGTCGTCGATCCGCAACAACACGCTCGCGGCCTCGTCGTCGGTCTCGGCGAGGGCTTCGAGCGCGCGCCGGGCGTTCGAGGGGTCGTTCGCGGCGTCGAACAGACCCGCGGCCTTGGTCGTCGGTGCGTCGACATCGACGCCGTCCAGCGCGTCCGGATCGAGTTCGTCGAACTGCTCGACGATCCGACCACGGTCGGCCTCGGGGACCCGACTCAACCGGGCGCTCAGCGTCCCCGTCCGCACGTCCGTATCGGGAAGGTTGTCGTCGATCTTGCCGGCACGACGCAACACGCCGGGTCGGATCCGGTTCGGCACGCGGTCGGGCACCGCGGAGTCGACGGCGTCGATCAACCGTTGGAACGACCGCGAGTTCTGGAGGAGCTTCTGGAAGGCGGCCGACTTGCCGACCGACGAGATGATCGAGGAGAGGATCTGCCCGGACAGGTAGCCCGTGAACCAGCCAAACTGGAAGGGGTTGTTCTCGGGTTCGGCCGGCTCGAACGGGTTGCGCGTGTCCTGCTTTTCTTGAATGGACTGGATTATCAACTGCGGGAGTTTCAGCAGGATCGCCGGGTTATCGAGCACCGTCTCGGCGAACTGTCGGATTTGATCGACGAACCCGAGCGGATCAGTGAGCAGATTGACAATGCCGATTATCGTCTCCGCGATAACGGTCGTGACACCCGAGGAGAACGCCATGACCCCGACGAAAGCGTTCTTGCCGGGATTGATCGGTAACTGACTGTACTTGTCGGCGGCGGCACCGAACGAGTCGGGGCCCTTGATCGTCCGGCGCTTGCTGGTGTCGTGGACGTCGATCGTCTCCACGTCCATCGTCGGGGGGACGAAGAAGCCGCTGATGCCGGTGATGATGCTGTCGACGGCGCCTCGCTCGACGTTGATGACCAGATTGCGGTACGTCTCCGCCGTCTCGCTGATCTCGGTGAGCTGGCGCTGCCGTTCGCCCTTCTTGTAGAAGTTGACCGTCGTGAACCCGCTCTGATCGGTGACGGCGAGCGAGATGGTGTAGCTCGTCCGCTGGACGTTGTTCGCGATGAACGAGATGGGCTCGACCGCCGGCGCCGTGTGGTCGTGGATGGTCGGATCGCCCCGCTCGTCGTCGAGGACTTCCTCGCCGTCGGTGTTGCCGTCGCCGTCGGAGTCGGCCACGCCCGGATTGGTGCCGGCGATCCGCTCGCGCGTGTCGTCCAGCCGGTCGCCGTCGGCGTCGGCCCGCAGGGGATCGGCGCTGACGTTCTGCTCGAACAGGACCGCGGTGGCGTTCCCGTCACCCTCCCGGGCCTCGGCGAACCGATCGCCCTGATCGGCGCTGGTCGCCAAGTACGTGTTCCAGCCGCGGCGCTCCTCGGGGTCGGTCAGGCCGTCGTCGTCGGAGTCGACGGCGTCGGGGTTCGAACGCACCACCGCGGGCGTCGTCCGGAGTTCGCCGTCGACGACCTCGCGGGTGAACTCGACCTCCTCGCCGTCGGGGATGCCGTCGCCGTCGGTGTCGTTGTCCCGTGGATCGGTCGAGAAGGTGTCGGCCGGGCCGGTCGGGAGCGTCCACGTCCGCTCCTCGATATCGTCGGGGATGCCGTCGTCGTCCGTGTCGAAAGAACTCCGCGCGATCAGCTGTGCGCGCAGGTTGACGCCGTCGGCGCTGAGGCTGACGCTCGCGTTCCCGGCCGCGAGCGAGGAGACATCGAGCACCTCGCTGACCGTCCCGACGGTCCCGATGGAGAGCGACCTGGTGACCCGTGCGCCTTCTGGACCGGTGACGGTGACGCTCGCGCTCGGATTCACGTCGGTCTGCTCGGTCTGATAGACGACCCGTACGTCCTCGGTGCCGTTGGCCAGCCGCGTCGAGAAGTCGAGCCGCCCCGAATCGCCGGCCGTTCCGTCGGTCCCGTCACCCGGAGCCTCCGGGACGTGGATCGTGATCGGTTCGTCGAGCGCGAGCGACTCGTTGCGCGGATCGGTCGCACGCCCGGTCAGGACCTGCCAGGCGTCGAGGCGACCGGAGGTCAGCGGCTCGGAGTACGCCTGCTCGTTGAACTTGGGCTCGATGGTGATCGACGTGTTCGTGAGGCCGCCGCGGAACGCGCCGCCGTCGGTGTTGTCGCGCGTCCACGTCCAGTCGGGCGAGGCGGCGCCGCCGCTGCGTCTGAAGTCGCCGCCGTCGTCGCGGACGACCCACGACCCCCGACCGGGGAGGCCCGAAAACTCGAACGACACCGCGGCGCCGGAGCCGTCGCGTGGCTTGTCGTGGACGACGACGAGGCTCAGGCCGTTCGGGCCGGACCAGAGGAACAGCCGGCTCGTGTCGCTTTTCGCGACCGGAAGCGGCGAGTTGATCTCCGCGGCACCGTAGTCGTAGAACCGCTCGATCGACTGTCCGTTGCTCAGGGGGACCACCTCGAGCGTGCGGTCGCCCTGTTCGATCCGGATCTGACGAGCGCTGGGCTCGCCGCCGAGGATGGCCGTCGTTTCGTTGCGGATTTCACAGGCGTCGGTGCAGGCGGTGACGTTCGTCTCGTTGAACCGGATCGGCTCGCCCACGTCGAGGCTGGTGGCGTTGACCCACTCGTCGGTGTCGAGGACGGTGAAATAGGAGAAGTCCTCGACGGTCGCCCGCGCGGTGCCGTTCTCGACGGTCGTCTCCAGCGGCGTCCACGTGTCGTTCGCGGAGCCGTTCCACGTATACACCGCGAGCGAGTCGTACTCGGACTCGGGCACCGCGTCGTCGACGGGGAGACTCACCGTCGCGTTCTCGAACGCGGAACGGTTGGTGATCCGAACCGTCGGCCCGGCGCGGGCGCCGACGCCCTCGAAGAACGCTTTCGGCGTGACGCGCACGCTCGCGGAGAGGTTCCCGCTCCCGCGGATATCGACGGTCGCCCCGGTTTCCGGGTCCGTCGCCGTCGTCTCGAACGTCTCGTTGCCGTCGAGGACGCCGTCGCCGTCCGTGTCCGCGACGAGGGGATCGGTGCCGAGGGGGGGTTCCGCGGGGTCGTCGAGGCCATCGTCGTCCGTGTCCGGCGTCGTCGGGTCGGTGCCGAGGTCGACCTCGCGGCCGTCGAGTAGGGTGTCGCGGTCGGTGTCGGCGCGGTCGACGAGCGTTCCGTACTCGTCCTCTTCGGTGCTGGTCAGGCCGTCGTCGTCACGGTCGGTCTCGCCGTCTGCCACCCCGTCGTCGTCGGAATCGGCGGCGAGCGGGTCGAACGCCCGGTGACGGTTCTCGAAGCCGTCGGTCAACCCGTCGCCGTCCGTGTCGTTGTCGAGAGGGTCGGTGCCGAGCGTGTACTCGCGGTAGTTGCCGAGCGTGTCGGCGTCGAAATCCTCCATCCCGTCGATGACGTCGTTGTCCGCCGTCTCGTACTCGACGACCCCGGTGGTACTGTCGTTGTTCGCCGGCGCGGTCCCGGTGACGTTTCGCTCGTAGTGGCCGGGCAGGCCGTCGTTGTCCCCGTCGTTGTCGAGGTAGGCGGGCATCCCGTCGTCGTCGCGGTCGGCGAGTCCCTCGGTGCCGTCAGGCACCCCGTCGCCATCCGCGTCGGGGTCGAGCCAGTTCGACGTGTCGTCGAAGTCCACGTCGTGGGTGTAGTTCGCGCCGTCGGTCACCTCGACGAGCGTCGCCACCCCGTCGCCGTCGTCGTCGGCGTCGCGGTAGTCGAGCATGCCGTCCCCGTCGGTGTCGGCGTCGCCCTCGCGGGCGTCGGTGGCGCCGTCGCCGTCGCTGTCACGGTCACGGGCGTCGATCGTTCCGTCCCCGTCGGTGTCGACCGCGCTCCCGTCGTTCGCCTCGACCGGGTCCGCCAGGCCGTCGTCGTCCGTGTCGACGGCGAAGGCGTTCGTCCCCAACTCGATCTCCCGACTGTTGTTCAGGCCGTCGCCGTCGGGGTCGGCCGACGACGGTTGGATCGCCCGGACGTACAGCCACTGCACGTCGCTCACGTCGGCAACCCCGTCGGCCGTGAAGTCGTAGCGAACCGTGTGGTTCCGGACGCTCTCGTTCGGGAGATGCGCGAGCAACGCCTGACTGTCGACGACGTCGAACGTCCCGTCGCCGTTGACGTCCTCGAAACGGCCGTCGCCGTTCGGATCGGTCGGCCGCCGCGCCCCGACGACCGGCGGAAGCGGTGTCTCCGGCCGGATCGGTGCGTCGTTGCCGACGATTCCGTCGTTACCGACCGGGGCGTCGTTGCCGACGATTCCGTCGTTACCCGCCTGTGCGAGCGAACCGGCCGGGACGTAGACCACGGCCGGCGTCAACATCAGAACGACCGCCAGGACCGCCGCTAGCCACCGGCGTGTTCGTGCCGAAAACGCCTGTCCTCCCCGTCGTGGGTCGTGTCTCCCCGCCACTCCACGGACACCTTGGTTGAAACACGCTTATTGACCAATCAGTTAATACTGTCGAATATCTGAGTTGATAATCCACAGTACATTTAACAGTATCGAATATCTGACCGAATACTATGGACGGGCGTGGGGAGTTCGCACGAATCTTGCTGATCGGGGTGTGCTGTCTCGGCGTCGTCGCCGGTGTCGTCGCCGGCGCGCCGACAACCGAGGTCATGCTGTCGCCGAAGGACGGTCCGGTACAGCCGGGCGAGACGGTGGAGTACGACGTGGTCGTCGAGGACGCGAGCGGCGGGGTCGGGTCGTTCAACGTCACGGTGCGGACCAACGACAGTTCGGTCCTCGAAATCCGAGACGTAACCTACGACGACTCGGCGGCGTACACGCACGCCGCGAACGGGTCGAGGGAGGTGCGTCTCGCCGCAACGGGGATGGACACGCTCGACACCGGCCCGGTGACCGTCGCGACGGTGACGATGGAGGCGAACGACTTCGGAACGGCGCGGCTCTCGATTTCGGTCACGGCGCTCGGTGACGAAGACGGGGACCCGTACACGGTGACCGACGAACAGGACCGGACGCTGGCGGTCGAACCGGAACCGACTCCCGAACCGACCCCCGAACCGACCCCCGGACCGACTCCCGAACCGACCCCGGACGACGGCGGGGACGGAGCGAACGTGGTCGAGTCGGATAGCGGTGGCGGGGGCGGGAGCGGCGGGGACGGCACCGAGGCGGAACCGACCCCCGAGGACGCGACGCGGACCACCGTGTCGACGCCGGCGTCCACCGCGGAACCGACGCCGGCGCCCACGGCGGAACCGACACCGAGAGCGGGACCCACGCCAGGGGCGACGCCGACGGTCGAGGAAGTTGACCCGACGACGGAGACGACGACGCAGGAAACGGAGCCCGGCGGGTTCGAGGCGCGGACGCTGGCCATCCTCGGATTGGGTCTTCTGGCCCTCGTCGTTGCGGTGGTCGTCCTGCGACGGCAAGGATGGCTCTGAGCCAGCGTGTTTACGATTCGACGCGCCGAGCCACAAATCGCGTCGTCGCCGCCGTGACGAACGGCACGAGAAAACCGAGGACGTAGCCGAGCAGGTGAACGTAGAGGTTCAGAACGCCGGTGTCGCGAACCGGCGTTGCCGGGAAGGCGACGAAAGGTACCGCGAACACGAGGACGCCCGCGACGGCGGCCAGTTCCGCCGCCCCCGGCGTCGCGAGGAGGCGCCGAGCGTTCGCACGGAGGGTCGGTGATTGCTCCACGAGGGCGAGGCCGTACCACAGCGCGCCGAGCAACGCCGCGAGGGCGAGGCCGGCCGCGCGGTAGCCGACCAGCCCGAAGACGGAGCGGAGGCTCAACACGGACACGAGGCTCAGACTGGTCAGGAAGAGTAGGGGAGCGAGCTGGGTCGCGGGACCGACGCCGAAGCGGTCGTCGAGGTACTCCGCGAGCGCGAAGGGGAGGTAGCCGGCGAAGGCCATCACGACCCCGGAGAAGCCGACGCCTGCGGCCGCCCGCGGAATCGCGAGGTTGAGATACGAGAGGACGGGCGGAAAGACACAGACGAAGACGACGAAGGCGGTGTAGAAACGCCGGCGACGCTCGCCAGCGATGGCGAGGGTGAGCACCACCGGCACGACCAGGGCGTACAGCCCCACGTTGACGAGCAGATGG